>DIRM01000036.1 GCA_002427545.1 Mageeibacillus sp. UBA5436
CGTTTAATAAATGAATCATTATAGGAGGATTACAAATGGATATTAAAAAAGTAGTTGTAGCCGGTGGTGGTGTTCTTGGTACGCAAATTGCATTTCAAACTGCGATGAAAGGTTTTGATGTTACAATTTGGCTCAGGAGCGAGAGTTCAATTGGTCGTACACAGCCAAAGTTAGATTTAACCCGCAATTCATATCGTAAAGCTTTGCTTCAAACTAAAGCCATGCTAAATGATCCACGTGTCGCTTATATTTACCCAAAAGGCTTAATTGATGATATTACAAAAACAACCGAGGCGGATATTGATGCTCTATTAGAAAAAGTTGATCAAACTTATGAAGGCTTAAAATTAGAATTAGATTTAAATAAGGCTTTAGACAATGCCGATTTATTAATTGAATCTATGACTGAAAATATTAATGATAAAATTGCACTATTTGATAAAATTGCTCCAATCTTGGATGAAAAAACAATTTTTGTCAGCAATTCTTCTACTTTATTACCAAGTGCTTTGGCAGATCATTCTGGTCGTCCAGAAAAATACTTGCACTTACATTTTGCAAATAATATTTGGAGTTTGAATATTGCAGAAGTTATGGGTCATCCTGGCACCGATCCAAAATATTTTGAAATTATGGTTGAATTCGCAAAGGCAATTGGTATGTTGCCAATTGAAGTTCATAAAGAACAAGCTGGTTATGTTCTTAATTCCATGTTAGTACCATTATTAAACTCTGCTTTAGGTTTAGCTGCTAATGGTGTTGCTGATCCTAAAACAATTGATTTAACTTGGACTAGAGGTACTGGCGCTCCACTTGGACCATTTGCTATTTTAGATGTTGTTGGTTTATATACTGCTTATGAAATCAATGCTAGTTCCCCTGCAGCAAAAGATCCAAATTCTAATGCTGGCAAAATTACTAGCTACTTAAAAGAAAAAATTGATCGCGGTGAAACTGGTGTTGCTGCAGGCAAAGGTTTCTACGATTATAGTAAATAATTTACAAGTTAATTTTTAATTATCTTTTTAACAGACAATATATCAAAAATATATTGTCTGTTATTATTTGATGATACTAAATTAATGTTGTAGTAATATATAATAAATAATAAAAGGGGAACATAAATTATGATAGAACAAGTATTTTCTTTATCTAATAAAAACGAAAAAATTATTGAAAGAGTTGTTTTTGATGAAAACGTCCATTATTTACATATGGTTTTTAATAAAGGCGATGGATTACCAGAACATTTTTCCAATTCAAATGTATACATGACTATTTTAAGAGGAACTCTTTCTATCGGTCTGGATGATCAGGAAGTTAAAGAATATTCCGGACATCATATGTTAAAAATACCTGTAAATACAAAAATGAATGTTAAAAATCTGCATGATGAAACTTTAGAATTAATTGTTGTAAAAGCACCAGCACCAAAAGCTTAATTCAATCAAAGGAATGATAAATGAATATTTTCCAATCCTTATTTGGATTGGAACTTTAATTTTCAAAACGCCTTCAAATGAGTGGTTGCATTATCATGATTAATTGTTTCGTATACTTTTATTCTTTCTTTTGTAAACCATAAAGTAAGCGATAATACAAATTGGAATAGCTACAATCACATCCCAAATCGAATGTTGTTTTAAAAACAGAGTCGATGCTGAAATTAAAATGGTAACCATTAAAAATAGGATTCGCCAAGCAATGGAATTGAAGCGTTTGCTATGCCATGCACAAAGCATGACTGCTACAGATCCAATCACATGAATTGAAGGACAGACATTCGTATTCGTATCATACTGATAAAAGGCAGTCAAAAGTTTAGTAAAAATATTATTTCTTTCAAATGTCATTGGGCGAAGTTCCTGACAATTAGGGAATATAATATAAATCAGCATGGCTGTTGAGTATGTAATCATAATAAATTTCATAAATTTTTTATAAGATTCAACATCAAATAATAATGTATAAAAAAGCATCCCAACTAGATAAACAAACCAAAATAGATATGGTATTAAAAAATATTCGCAAAACGGTATCATATCATCCACTGGGCTATAAATAGGAAAATAATAGTCTCTTATCCAAAACCGTTCAATAAATAAAAACGTTAAACCATAGATTGGCCAAAATATTAACATTCTCAAGTGAGAAAATTCTGATGTGTTTAATTTAGTAAACCGAAATTTTCGGTAATTAATAGTCGTTGATTTTTGCATGGTTGCTCCTAAATTAGCAGCTTTCATTTTAATTATTTTATATTGATTATTTTTGTAATTCTTTTTATATTTTTTAAATGTTATTTTTTAATATTAATAAATATAATATTGACACTTTTATAGATAATCAATCAATAAAATAATTGTATTTTATTCTATCAAACCAAAATATTTCTCAAATAAGATTAGATATTTATCAAAAATTGACTATTTTCTAATTATTTTTTAGTCCCATATAAATCAAATAAATCAAAAAGAACTGCCACTAATTACAAGTTATGAATAGCGACAGTCCTTAATGATTAAAACAGTTCGTTTTTTTTATTTAACTTATTTTATGTTTTTTCTAGTTTTAGTTTTTTCCCATAATTCATCTGCAACAGGAGCCCAATGAATAGCAGCATCTTTTGTTTTAACAGAAAGATCACGCACATTTTCTGGAGATTCCATATCTGTTGATTTGGCTTCACACTCTTCTACCATCTCGGTTAATCTGCCTGGATTATCAAGCAATGGGCAAGGCCTTAACATATTATCATTAAAAGGTTGATTTTTACGATATGCTTGGAATAAACCTGCTTGATAAGCTTCTAACAAAGTTTTTTCATGAATATTCGTATCGGAATAATGAATAAAGGCACAAGGCTCAATATCGCCATTTGCATTAATATGTAGATAACATCTGCCTCCAGCAATACAACCATTAATATATTCACCGTCATTCCAAAAATCAATCGTAAAGAGTGATTTTGTTTTACGATTATCACGTATGACATGATACATTTTTTCACGTTGTTCTGCTGTTGCTAGTAGATCTGGCACAGCATTAACGCCAACAGGCATATAAGTAAAATACCAAGCAAATTTGCAGCCCAAATCAATCAAAAAATCAGTAAATTCATCACTTGCAATACTATCTGTATTTGTATACGTATAACATAAAGAAGCTCCAAAAGGTAATTTTTTCTTTTTTAGAATTTCCATCGCTTGAATAACACGTTTATATGTTCCTTTGCCACGACGTGAATCCGTTGCTTCTTCAAAACCTTCAATACTTATGGCTGGTATAAAGTTCCTAACTCTTAACATTTCATCTGCAAATTTTTCGTCAATCAATGTCCCATTCGTGAAAGCAAGGAAAACACAATCATCATGAATTTCACAAAGCTTGATTATGTCATCCTTGCGCACGAGAGGTTCACCACCGGAAAAAATATACATATATGTGCCAAGGGCTTTGCCTTGTTCAATAATGGAATTGAGTGTATCAAAATCCATATTTAATTTATTACCATAATCAGCTGCCCAGCAACCAACACATTTTAAATTACAAGCTGAAGTTGGGTCCATCAAAATTGCCCAAGGAACATTGCAATCGTACTTTGCGCTCATTTTACGTTGCATGTCGGTACCAATAATATAGGAATTGACAACAAAGTTTTCAAATATTTTTTTGAGTACATCGCCATCAATATCATCAAAAAGACTGCGTATCAATCTGTACCAATTATTATCAGGATGGTCCACTATTTCACGTACTACTGCTTTTTGACGATCGTGCTCAGGACTTTTATCAAATTTCTCCCACCAGCTGACTAATTTCGGAATATTTTTATCTGGATCTTTTTCCAGCATTGAGATTGCCATACGTGTTGCCTGTGCGGTCGCTTTATCTTTTATTGATTTCTTAGGCATAATTTTCCTTCCTTTATTTTTTTAATATATTCTTTTATTTAAGGTTATATAAAAAACAATATTTGTTTTGACATATACCACATGTGTATATTATTATACATATGTATATAAGTTTTATTCAACATCACAGGATAATTTAATGAGGGATAAACTACATTTTTTCTTTAAATGTTTATTTATAAAAATAGAAAGTTGCCTAATATGAAAAAATCAGAAGATCTTCGAGTCGTAAAAACCAAACGTGCAATTCGTGTTTCTTTAACTAAATTATTAGCTGAAAAGGATCTTGATGATATTACCATTAAAGAAATTGCTGAAAATGCCGAAATCAATCGTAAAACCTTTTATAATCATTACACTGGAATTCATCAACTTGTACATGAAATTGAGGATGAATTGATTGAAACTTTTAATAAAACATTAAAAAAACGAGATTTAGTCAATGATCTAAAAAACCCACCTAATCTTTACAAAGAATTATCCTATATTTTATTAAATGAAGAAAACTTACGTAGTCATATTGAAAAATTTGGTTTTCATTCTTCTTTGACAAAAAAACTGGCAGAGGCTGTCAAAATAAGTTTGATGTCTGTCTTGAGCGAAAAGCTCGATCTTGATGAAACAATTCTCAAAATCATCATTGAATATTGGGTTGCTGGCGAGATGGCCGTTTTTGAACTCTGGTATCGAGAAGGTGCTAAAGAAACCATCGAACAAATCAATGAGACTGTGGGTATACTTTCTTCTTCAGGAATACAAGGCTTTTTAAAAGAAAGCTAACTCTAAAATATCAGTTTCCGACTTTTACTAAGGCGCAGAAGTTTTTTAGTGTTTAATTAATATAAATATCTCCTTTACGTAATCACTGCTCTGTTAACTTAACTTAAA
>DIRM01000010.1:0-1936 GCA_002427545.1 Mageeibacillus sp. UBA5436
AAGCCATTTTATCCAAGATTGATGGTTGATGTTAAATCGCATAAAAGAAATTGTCATGATATTCCCAAACAAAAAGGTGAAATTCGTATTGTAGCTTGTGATATGGCTTTTATTGAAAATGAAAAGAACGATAACTCTGTGTTTACTTGTATGAGACTTTTACCAGAAAGTATAGTTTCGCATAATGGTTCTAACAACGGAATATTGCAACAAAGTTATAGACGGACTGTTCCATATATTGAGTCTGTGCAAGGTGGAGAAACTTATGGTCAAGCTGTAAGAATTAGACAACTTTATGAAGATTTTCAAGCCGATTATATTGTTCTTGATATGCGTAATGCCGGTATTTCAATTTATGATGATTTAGCGAAAATTATGTATGACGAAGAAAGAGATTGTGAATATTCTCCTTTGAGCTGCATGAATGATGAAAATGTTGCAAATAGGATTAAAATTGCTGGTGCCAAACCAGTAATTTTTACAATTAATGCAACTCAAAAACTTAATAGTGATATTGGAATGGCTATGAGAAATTCTTTAGTAAATAAACAAGTTGATTTATTAATTAATTATAATAGAGCACTAGAAGAAATTTTACCAAATATTAAGGAATATAAAGAAGCTATTGATATTAATACGCAGAATTTTTATGAACGTCCATTTTTGGAAACACAAATATTAATTAGTGAAATGACAAGTCTAGTTTATGAAAAAAAAGAACAGACTGGCACTTTAATTATACATGAACAAGGAGCTAATCGGAAGGATCATTATACAAGTCTTTCCTATGGAAATTACTTTGCTTCTTTACTTGAACAGGATTTATTTTCAGAAGATTCCAATTATGATTATGTATTTTCGTATTCTTAAAAGAAAGGATGGTGAATTAATTATTGAGTGATAATAAAAATCAAGTAGAAACTAATTCTTATAATATAGAAACAAATTCGATTAATTCAGAGTCATATAGTTTTTTTACATCTACTAATACAAACACATCAAATTTGTCAATGGAAGGTTTACAAGATTACGTAAAATATCCAATGATTTATAACAGTATTTTGAGAGAAATTTCTAGGCAATGTTATAATTCAAATGGTATGTATGCTCGTTCTATTGATACAAGAGTTGCTCTTCCCCTTCTTTCTTATGTTTGTGTATTGAGAAAAAAAATTAATGGTAAAAAAATTACTAAAGCTGATAAGTTACGAAAACAAAAGATTAATTTGATGATGACGCTTATCAACCATAGTAAAACAACTAGAGATATATTGAGGAAACTTGACGTGGATGGAATGTATGTTGGAATTTTACGAGATACCACAGCAAGTAATAAAAGTGTACAACCATCAAGTGGTTCAGTTGAATCAATAAATCGTATTGAGGGGCTGTCATTGGATGATAACTTTATGATTCAGCCGCTTGATTTAGATTATGTAAAAATTGTAGGTTTTCAAAACAATGTAGGAATTGCTGCTTTTGATATGATGTATTTTAATCAATTTGATTATGGTGGACTTTTAAATGAAATTAAAAATTTTCCTAAAAATTTTATTCAGGCATATTTAGATTATAAAAAAGATGCATCGAAAAGATGGTACATTCTTGATTATAAAAATACAATAGCTTTGATTTCAAGGGCAGGAATAGATGAGCCATATGGCAGACCTTACGGACTTCCTTCCTTTGCTGATATGAAAATGCAAAATGATTATACAAATAATCAATATCACCTTGTGTCGGAATTAGCAAGTTCTATTTATTATTTAGTTCTTCCTCAAGGAGCAAACGTGGGCAGTTGTGCTTTAAATAAAGACCAGCAACATAATGTTATTGAATCATTTCAAAATGCTGTAAGATTAAACACATCTACTGGGACAGCCAAAATATCTACTCTTACACTCCCTCCTAATACTACTATTGACAGATTGTCTAA
>DIRM01000010.1:2241-7549 GCA_002427545.1 Mageeibacillus sp. UBA5436
ATGGATATTGTTTCAGCTCAAATATTTCAAGAACTTGAATTAATCAGTAGCGAATATACAAGAGTTTTGAATAATCATGAAGGTACTATTCCTGCTAATTATGTGGACATAAAATATTTACCTATTAGTTATCTTAATCAGGATAAAATGTATAATAAATTTAAAGAATTATATATGACTGCTGGTGGTTCTCGTACATATATGATTGCAGCTAGTGGTATTAATCCAGAAGATTATTTTGCTGTTTGTGATGAAGAAATTAGTGATAAACTTGATGATAAATATCAACCTCATGCCACATCATATACTCTTAGTGATTCAATGGATAAAACAAACCCATTAAATAATGAAGGGATAAATAATGAAGGTGGTCGCCCTGAAAAGGCACAAGACGATTTGAGTTTTAATGGTTCAGTTACAAAAACTAAACAAGATAATAACAAAGTTAAACCTAGTACAAAATAATGAGAGGAGGTGATATGTGAAATATGAAAGGTTTAATAGAAATATCAAATAAAACTGCTGAAGCAGGTAAAACACCTGTGAAGTTTATTCTTCATCAAATATATAACTCTCCTAATGAATATAATGGGAATGGTGTATCTTGGAATCGTCAATATACAGAACAAAATATGTATAGTGTTAAAGGGATGCCGTTGACTTGCCAATTTGCTGATGATGAACATGATATACCATTTGGTGGGCATGGAGAAATGAGTAGCCAAGATGGTGATGTTTATTTTGAAGATAGTTTGGTTGTAGGTTCTTTTGAGGATAGTTACATAGATGATAATTTACAAGTTGATGGTGATACTTTCTCAGGACTTGTAGGTGAAGCATATATTTACAATCAACGTTTTCCGCAATTAGTTCAATATTTACAAGAACAATATAATAATAAATTACCAGTTGATAGTTCAGTTGAAATTTGTGCTAATAAATCAAAAGGAAATTCAAAAATTATATATGATGGTGGCTGGAAAGAAAAAGGCAGAGTTCCGAAAGATTATCAATATTCTGGACAGGCCTTGTGTATTGGTATAGAACCGGCTGATAACAAGGCATTAATGATAGAACTAAATTCCAAACAAAAAGAAGGAAAAAATTCAAATATGGCTAAAGATAAAATTGTAATTGATAATTCTAAGGATTCTGCATATAAGTCTTCATCTTGGAATGTAGATAAAGGTAGTTATTTTAGAAAATGTAAAGAATCCGCAAATGCTATGGCTGTTTTTAATGAAGCCTATTTAGACAATTCTATTTCTTCGGTAGATAATGCTGTTGAATCAGATGTTAAATATCCACATCATCATTTTGATGGTAATAAAATGGTAGTTGATGTTTCTGGAATTAAAACCGCAGTACAACGGTTGGCACAGACAGAACCGAATAATGAAGCGGCTAAATCACACGCAAAAAAACATTATAAAGAATTAGGATTAGAATTGCCTGAATTTTTAGGTGGCAATAAATCGAAAGGAGAAATGAATTCAATGGAAAAAGATACTATTTTGGAACTAAATCAGAAGATTGAAGATAAGACAAATGAAATCAATAGTCTGACCACAAGTAACAAAGAACTGACCGCTAAGAATGTTGAATTGAACGAAACTGTTGTTAATGCTAACAAGACTTGCGAGGAACTCAACGCAAAGATTTCTTCTCTTACAGAGGAATTGAACGCTTGTAAGAGTGAACTTGAATCTAAAAAGAAGGCAGAAGCAGACGCAGAAGCGGAGACTAAAAAGGCAGAATGTAATTCTTATTTTAAGAATGAAATTCCAAAAGATGGCTTTACTGAAGAGGAAACCAACTCTTTGAAGCCTTATGTCGACAAAGCTGACTTGGAAGGTTTGAAAGCCGCTGAAGCTGAAATCTGCACAAAGAAATTTAAGGCTTCTATTGCAAAGTCTACTGAAACAAATGTAGAAACAAATTCGGCTAATAACTCTTTTATTTCTATTCCAGAAGTAGAGAAAAAGGTAATTTCCGATAGTAAAGTAAGTTTCTTCGACTAATTTTAAATTTGAAAGGGGTAATAAAATAATGAGTATGTTTAAATTTCATGATTCTAATTTTTTGAATAAGTCTAATCATCCTGAGATTATTGCAACGACTGATACATATAACGGTAATCAGTTTAAGCTTGTCGATGACACGGCTGTTCCTAATGCAACCGAGGCAGATGTAAAAGCCGGTGAGACTTATATTATGGCTAACATTATTGATAAGCCAGAAATTCTGAATACAGATGATTATAAGGTTGTTTCCGGTGAAGCGATTCGGGCATATCGTCTGAAAGATTTTTCTGGTGAGAAATTCGATATTTCTGCCGACCTTGTTAGTGATGCTTTTACATCTGTTAATAAAGGAGACAAATTAGTTGGTCGGTCTGTTGCTGATATAACTGACACAATGGGTTGGAAAGTTGCAACGGATGTTACTGGTTTTGCAGTATATCTTGAGGTCGTTAAAAAGACAACCTTCGGTGCATTCACGGTTGATAAGAATGGTGGTAGCGTTGCTGGTGGCTATTTGGTAAAAGTCCATGTTGCTGATTTGACTGCTACTGCTTAATAAGATATTAAAATAGGAGGTATTAAATAATGAGTTTTACATATGTAAATGATTTTTCCAATACGGAAAAAGATGCAAATCAGGTTGAACTTAATAGCCTTGTAAAAAGCAAGGTGACAGATAAGAAACCTAATGAGAATGTTGAGATTTTCTCTAAGATTGTTTGGGGTAAAGATACATCTAAATATGGTAAAAAAGTTGACGCTGTTATGGGTAGTATCAAGGATATGGCTAGTGCGGCTAATAACGGAGATATGAAAGCTAAGGCTGAAATCAATTCCATTACTACAGTTACACTTCAGCAACCTTTGATGAAACGTCTCCAGATTAACAGTATGCTTGGTAACGTAACCAATGTAGGTTTTGGTGAGGAACTTCGGTATCAGTATTATCAGATTCAGGGTTCTGAGTTGTCCCGTATTCAGGCATCTTCTGGTTCCTTTACATTCCCTACTGTTAAAAAGCGTACAGCTATTGCGGACACTAAGACTGCAACTGGTGGTTTGGTAATTGACTATCGTGAACTTGCTTCTGGTGCAACTGATGGTATGGCAATGGCTGGTGAACAGGTTATTACAGATATGACAAACCAGATGGTGGCTTCCAATATCACTGCACTTCATACCGCCATGCAGTCTGCAACAACGTTGAAAAACTATGCAGAAGGTATTACTGCAACAAATGTGGATGTCGTTCGTAAGAAGGCTCGTAGATTTGGCAACGTCACAATTACCGGCGATGTAAGTGCCATTGAAAAACTGAACGATTTTACAGGTTTTAATATTCATTCTGCTACTACTACAGAAGTGCGGTATCCTGAGTCTGTTATGGAAGAAATTATGGCAACTGGGCTTGTAAGTAATTACAAAGGTTCTATTGTTGTTGAAATTCCAAATAGCTATAATATGACTGAACTTAATACTTCTGGTGATTTCTACAAACCTTATCTTCCGACTACTGACTTGTGGTTCATTCCGCAGGGTATCTTGACTCCGCTTCAGATTGTTATTCGTTCTGGTATTACTTCTATGACTCAGACAGATATTAACACTCGTTCCGAAGTTACAAGGTTCGATGTCGAATACGGGAATAAAATTTTGCCTGAGTATCTTGGATTTGTTGGAAATATTTATGATGCTTCTTTAGCTGAATAATTTTAATTAAGAGGAGTTTTTATATTAATGGAAATTAACCCTAATGATAAAAGTAAAATTAGAAATTTGAGTGACTATCCTGTTTCTTGGGAAAGAAAGACTATTTCCGGTGATGAATATTTGAAAGCTAACTCTACAACTTATGTTACCAATTCAGAGATTGAGACACAGGTTGAAAATGGAAACATCTATTTGAAGGGTTCTGATGATTATGGCTCACACGCTTGTGTCTACATTGAAAATGCAGCTATGAGAGAACATTTGGGATTTGATAGTCAAACTGAAAAACGCCAACAGCTTATCGTTGACGATAAGAAATGTGAAGATATTCTTTCCTTGAAAACAATGTCTGCATTTAAGAAAAATCTTAGTGAGAATATTGTCACGAAACAGGAGAAAATGAAAATTATGAATATCGCACGAAAGGTTAAACTTGATTCCTATGAAAAAATCAAGGAATTGGAATCACATTGTGGTATGTCATTTGCAAAGAAATAAGTTGAAAAGAGGTGGAACAGTTGGGGACTGCATTGCAAGAAGTGTATGATGCATTTTTTAGTAAAATTTCGACAGAGGATTTTACATATAAGGCAGATTTAGTTTACCAATATTTTAAAGCTGCTAATGGGTATAGTTATAAGACTGTTCCAGAGACTTTGACTTATACATTATTTAAAGATAATGTTTCATTGTTTATAATGTCAAAAGCAGAAATTGATGGAAATGTGTCTTTGAAATATAATGGAACAACTTATGTTGTGAATGTATTGGCAACAGATACATTAGATCAAATTGCCGATAAAATTGTTATTAAATTGTCTGCTGATTTTAATGTTAGTACGAATTATTCTAATACCTATCCGATTATTTTGATTCAAAAAAGCAATGAGGATTTAACATCTTTTGAGTTTGCCGATGTGGATAAAACAGATTGTGTTGTTAGAGTTAATCAGAATTATGATGGTGAATATGATAATATTATTGGAATTGATAGTATTGAATTAATTTCACTATTTATGGCAAGAGAATATTATAGTAGAATTGTTCTTAAATTGGGTAATCAAAAAGTCTGGATTGGAACAAAAGATTTTAATCAGATACCAAAATTAAAAGATAATTACAGTCTTGCCGAATCCTCTTTGTCAAAAATCAACACTCAAATTTACGATTTTCGTCAAGAATTTTATACTTATATGAATTGAGGGTGATAGGATGCAATTTCATAATAATTGGATTGAAAGTTTATCATCTGAAATTTCTCCCAATATGTTTCATACAAAAGATGAAATGACTGATAGTGTAAAAAATAATTTTGATTTTAGAAGAAAATACAGTAATGAAGGTGAAACAATTTTAATTGATGGGTTGTATGAAGAGCAGTGTTTGATACAAGATTATACTAATCCAATCAATGAAGATAAGACTGATAGAAAATTACATTTACCAATTGATACAAAAGCAATTAGTGGTAGCAAAATTATTTGGGATAATTCTAATTGGCTGATTGTATCTAAGTTGAAAAATATAGGCAATGCTTATAAAACAACTCAAATTCAAGAATGTAATTATACTCT
>DIRM01000026.1 GCA_002427545.1 Mageeibacillus sp. UBA5436
GTTTCCATATAAGGAATTTTATGTTTTTTTAATGTCCCTTCTTTTAAGTAATCAGGAATTTTTAACTCATCTGGTGAAATAAAAACAAAGTTCATGCCTTTATAACGACTAAGTGCATTGACGAGAGAATGAATGGTTCGACCAAAGGTTAAATCACCACAAAAGCCGATTGTAAGATTTTCTAAACGCCCAGTTTCTTTTTCAATAGTCAATAAGTCACCTAAAGTTTGAGTCGGATGATTATGGCCACCATCACCAGCATTTATAATCGGCACAACCGTTTTTCTGGCAGCTGCTAAAGGAGCACCTTCTTTGGGATGACGCATAGCAATAATATCTACCAAATTTCCTACAACATGTATCGTGTCTGTAACCGTTTCGCCTTTTTGGGTGGAACTCGAACTAGCATCTGCAAAACCGATAACATTACCACCTAAATCTAGCATGGCAGCTTCAAAAGATAAACGCGTTCTGGTACTCGGTTCAAAAAATAAAGTTGCTAAGCGTTTGTTAGCACATGCATTTCGGTATTTATCTGGATTTTCCATTATGTTTTCTGCTAAAGAAATTAATTGATTTATTTCTTCAACACTGAGATCAGAGATATCAAATAAAGATCGAATATTATCAGTCATTTCTAAACCAGCTTTCGTCTTTGGGATTATCTCTAAAAGCAAGAATTTTTTCTACATCTTGCTCTTCGATTAAATTCTTCTGAGTAGCAACTTTACATACGGTATCAATATCCGAAAGACTTAATACTTTTAAACTATTTTTCTTGAAAGTCTCTTCGGCTTTTTTCATCTTATAAGTAAAAATACTGATAATTCCTAGTACCTCTATCCCAGCTTCTTCTAAAGCCGAAACGCTTTGCATAACACTGCCGCCAGTTGAAATTAAATCCTCAATAATAACTGTTTTTTGTCCAGCTTTTATGCGCCCTTCAATTTTGTTTTGTCGGCCATGATCTTTATTAGAAGAACGTACATAACCCATAGGCAAATGAAGTAAATGTGCAGCAATTGCAGCATGAGCTATACCAGCCGTTGCTGTTCCCATCAAAATGTCAGCTTCTGGGAACTCTTGTTTTACTGTTTCTGCAATAGCTTGTTCTACAATATCTCTTTCATTTTCAGATGTGAGAATCAAACGATTATCGCAATAAATTGGACTTTTGATTCCCGATGCCCAAGTAAAAGGTTTGTTTGGGCTTAAAAAAACTGCTTCTATATCTAAGAGAAGCTCAGCTATTCTTTCTTTTAACATGATCAAAATTCCTCCAAAATTTTAATTTATAATATAAAAGTGCAAAATTGAAATTCTATTATCCTAAAAAGTCTTTTAAACATCTTTGATATTGCTCGACTGGATTGTTTGCTTTTGTAATTGGCCTACCAACTACAATATAGTCACAGCCTGCATCCTTCGCCTTAAGTGGCGTCATGACCCTTTTTTGATCATCTTTGCCTTGTTCATCTGCAAAACGAATACCTGGAGTCACCGTTAAAAAATCTTGGCCACAGGCTTCTTTAATTTTTAAAGCTTCTAAAGGTGAGCAAACTACGCCATCTAAGCCGTTTGATTCCGCATTTTGAGCATAATGAATCACCGTATCTAGCATATTATTTTGAATTAACAATTCATTCTCGAGCATATTTTGATCCGTAGAAGTCAATTGTGTCACCGCAATAACTAATGGTCTTTGTCCTTCACCTGTATTTAAACCTTCGAGTGCTTGACGCATCATCTCAGAACCACCTGCTGCATGTAAATTTATCATATCAACTTTAAGATTTGCTAAAACTTTAAAGGCACTTTTTACAGTATTGGGAATATCATGTAATTTTAAATCTAAAAAAATCGGATGACCTAAAGCCTTGATTTCTCTAACGATATCTGGGCCTTCAGCATAGAAAAGTTCCATTCCTATTTTGACATATGGTTTTCTATCATTAAATTGTTTAAGAAATTCTAATGTTTTTTGTTTACTTGGAAAATCACAAGCGATAATCACATCTTTTGGCATAACAACCTTCTTTCATTTTTTACTTTTATTTCTTTTGGGATATTAAAACTTAAGATTCCACATGAGCTTTACCTACCATTTCGGTTAGCTTATTAATATTTAATTTTTCGCATAAGATTGCTAAATCATCAATAATTTTAGGACAGATCCAAGGATCAATCAAATTAGCAGCACCAATTTGTACGGCGCTTGCTCCAGCTAACATCATTTCGATAACATCTTCTGCTTTCATAATACCGCCTATGCCAATAATTGGGATATTGACAGCTTGATACACCTGATAAACCATTCTTAATGCTATAGGGAAAATGGCAGGTCCTGAAAGACCACCTGTAATATTTTTAAGTATTGGTCTTTGTTCTTTGATATCAATTCGCATGCCAAGCAAAGTATTAATTAAACTAATACCATCAGCTCCTGCTTGTTCACAAGCTTTTGCCATTTCTACTATATCTGTGACATTCGGTGACAATTTAATATAAACAGGTTTCGTCGAAACCTGCTTTACAGCTTTTGTCACTTCAGCTGCTAATTTTGGATCCGTACCAAAACTCATGCCCCCACCTTTAACATTAGGACAAGAAATATTAATTTCCAAGATTTCGATTTGATCAATCTGAGATAATCTTTGACTACATTCCACATATTCATCTATAGAAAATCCACTAATATTTGCAATAATAGGCTTTGTAAATATATTTTTTAAATTTGGAATTTCATTTTCAATGACTTTGTCTAAACCTGGATTTTGTAAACCTACGGCATTGAGCATACCGCTCGCAGTTTCTGCAATGCGAGGAGTTTCATTACCGAGTCTTGGTTCTAAAGTAATGCCTTTAATGGAGATGGAACCCAATTTATTTAAATCATATAGTTCAGCATATTCTTGTCCATAGCCGAAAGTACCTGAGGCAGGAATAATTGGATTATCTAATTTTAAATCACCTAATTTTACAGAAAGATCTACCATACAATTTCCTCCTGCATAAAGATTGGCCCTTCTAAACAAACTCTTTTATAGCCTTTATCTGTATTTGTTTTTATTGAACAGCCCATACAACCTCCAAAACCACAGCCCATTCTTTCTTCAAAAGAATATTGGCCGTCTGGAATTTTTAATTGTGATAAAGCTTTGAGCATTGGTTTAGGGCCACAGGTAAACAAATAATCCGTTTTGGGAAAGTACTTTTTAATGCTGTCGGTGACAAAACCTTTTTCTGCAAAGCTACCATCATCCGTCGTTACTTTAAAATTAAGGTTTAAGGCTTCAAATTGATTTAGATAAAACACTTCTGCTTTTGTTGCATAGCCTAATACAATATTAGGCTTATAACCCGCTCTTATTAAGGTTTTTGCAAGAATATAAAGTGGCGGTATTCCCACTCCTCCGCCTGCAATTAAGATATTTTTCGGTTTTTTCTCTTCCAATTTTGAGATTTGAAAACCATTACCTAAAGGCATCAGTAAATCTAAGGTTGAACCTTTCTCTAATGCACTTAAGCATTTTGTACCTTCGCCAATCACTTTATAAATTAAAATAATTGTTTTTTCATTCAAATCATAATCACATATGGAGATAGGCCGACGTAAGAATAGTTCTGGAATTTTGATATTTGTAAATTGCCCAGCTACTATTTGAGGTAATTCTTGAAATTGTAATTTCAGCTCAAATATATTGGTAGCAATCTCTTTATTATGGATAATATTGGCTTGCAAATCTTTCAAGTTAAAACCTCATTTCTTCTATTCATTATACTGTTTATCTGCATCAATCGTTGAAATGCCAATTGTAATTTCTTCTAAGACATCTAATAGGACAGAAACTGTTTCTAGAGCGGTAAATGTCGTTACATTATTCTCAGCAGCACAGCTACGAATAATAAAACCATCTGAACGCTGCTCATCTGAGCTAGGATTACGTGTATTAATCACATAAGTAACATGCCCTTGGCGAATGGACTCTATAATTTCATCTGATCCTTCGCTGATTTTAGCTCTGGCTCTAGTTCTAATACCATTCTGTTTTAAAAATTCTGCTGTTCCTTTTGTAGCTTCAATATTAAAACCAATATTGTAAAATCTTTTAATCAAAGGTAAGGCTTTGGCTTTATCTCGATCGGCAATGGTAACAAAAACAGTTCCATAATTACTTACTCTCATATTGGAAGCTTGCAAGGCTTTATATAAAGCACGTGTTAATTTATTATCATATCCAATAGCTTCACCTGTTGATTTCATCTCAGGTGATAAATAAGAATCGGCACCTGCCAATTTTGCAAATGAAAAAGCTGGTGATTTAACATACCATCTCTCAGCTTGTTTAGGATAAACAAAACCAATGCCTTGTTCTCTTAAGTTTTTGCCAAGCATGACTTTTGTAGCAATATCTGCTAATGAATAGCCAGAAGATTTTGAAATAAATGGAACGGTTCTTGAAGATCTTGGATTAACCTCAATGACGTAAACATAATCTCTTTCTGTGATTATAAATTGAATATTGAAAAGACCAATAATACCAATTTCTAAACCTAGCTTAACGGTGTATCCAACAATTTTTTGCATGGCTTCATCACTTATGCCAAAGGCAGGATAAACAGAAATACTATCACCTGAATGAATACCTGTTCTTTCAATATGTTGAATGATACCAGGGACAAAAACATTTTCGCCATCGCAAACAGCATCAACTTCAACTTCTATTCCAGATATATATTTATCTACCAAAACTGGTTTGGTTGTATCGATTTCAACCGCAGTTTTAAGATAATGTTTTAAAGAATCTTTAGAACTGACAATCTCCATGGCTCTGCCGCCAAGAACATAACTGGGGCGAACCAAGACTGGATAACCAATTTTTTCAGCTACTTCTAATCCTTTGTCAATATCCGTCACGGCTTTGCCTATAGGTTGAGGAATTTCTAAAGTTTGCATGACTTTTTCAAAAGCATCACGATTTTCAGCTTTTTCTATAGCTATTTGATCTGTGCCTAAAATTGGAACATTTAAAGCTGTTAGATCAGAGCAAAGATTAATTGCGGTTTGTCCACCTAATGTCACAATAACACCTTTTGGTTTTTCCTTCTCTATGACATTCATGACATCTTCAATTGTTAAAGGTTCAAAATAGAGTTTATCGCTAATCGTATAATCGGTTGAAACGGTTTCAGGATTATTATTGACTACAATGGCCTGGTATCCCATTTTTTGGATACTCCATACGGCATGAACCGTTGAATAGTCAAATTCAACGCCTTGTCCAATCCGAATCGGGCCCGAACCTAATACCAAGATTTTTTTGGCCTCTGATTGTTCTTCAGAACTGTCAATATTATTATTTATTTCATGATAAGTAGAATAAAAATAAGGAATTTTTTGATTTTCAATGCCTATTTCTTTTGGTTGTGTCGATATACTTTGAAAAGATGGAACGATTCCATTTGAAATTCTTTCTTTAATAATCTCTAAGGTTTCTTGATTTGTTCTTTTCGCTATATAAGAATCTGAAAAACCCAATTTTTTTAATTGTTTAAGTTCTTCTAAATTAATCTCTGTATTTTCTAATAATAATTCAGAATCGATTATCTTTTTTATCTTCTCAAGGAAAAGCAATGTGATTTTTGTAATATTTTGAATTTCTTTTAAATCGATACCACGACGAATCAATTCAGCTATTGCAAAGATCTGATCATCACGTGTCTCTGAAATATAGTCTCGTAATTTTTCTGTGGAATAGTCATCAAATTTATCAAGATAAAGATGATCAGCACCTATTTCTAAAGATCTGACTCCTTTGAGCAATGCTTCTTCAAAATTTGTACCGATGCTCATGATCTCGCCAGTAGCTTTCATTTGAGTCGATAATCTATTTGATGCCGTAACAAATTTATCAAAGGGAAATCTTGGAAATTTAACAACTGTATAATTTACTTCTGGCTCATAATTAACATTTCTGCCGCTAATTATAATTTCATCTAAAGACATACCTACAGCAATTTTAGCCGAAACAAAAGCAATCGGATACGCTGTCGCTTTTGATGCTAAGGCAGATGAACGAGAAACACGCGGATTAACTTCAATCAAATAATATTCTTTTGTTTCCGGATGTAAGGCATATTGAACATTACAGCCACCTGCAATTTTTAGCTCTCGGATGATTTTCAAGGCACTATTTTTAAGCATTTCATGTATTTCTGGACTTAAACTTTGATCTGGTGCGACGACAATAGAATCTCCGGTATGCACACCTACTGGATCCACGTTTTCCATACAGCAAATGGCTAAGGCTATGTCATTATGATCACGCATCACTTCAAATTCTATCTCTTTATAACCTTTGACACTTTTTTCGATGAGAACTTGATGAACTGGTGAGAGATCTAAAGCATGCTTTGCAATCTCTTTTAATTCATTATAATCTTTTGCAAATCCGCCGCCTGTACCACCTAAGGTAAAAGCAGGTCTTAAAATAATTGGATAACCTATGTTTTCAGCAATAGCAGCTGCTTCTTCGATATTATAAGCAACTTCTGCTGGTAAAACTGGTTCATTAATTTTTTGACAAAATGCACGAAATAATTCTCTATCTTCCGCCTGATCAATGCTCTCTAAATCTGTACCTAATAACTTAACCTGACATTCTTTTAAAACGCCTTTTTCGCTTAATTGCATAGCTAAATTCAGGCCAGTCTGACCACCAAAACTAGGTAAAAGCGCATCTGGTCTTTCATGTCTAATGATTCGAGCAATATATTCTAAAGTTAAAGGTTCCATATAGACTTTATCTGCTATATGAGTATCTGTCATGATTGTAGCGGGATTGGAATTTGCTAAAATGACTTGATAGCCTTCTTCTCTTAAAGCAATACAAGCTTGTGTACCTGCATAGTCAAATTCTGCAGCCTGTCCAATAACAATAGGACCTGACCCAATAATTAATATTTTCTGAATGTCTTTATTTTTTGGCATTTTGAACTGACCTCTATTTTAATTTTTCCTTTTCTTATAAATTATTATTTCGATAAACTAATTCACCATCATAAAAAGTGTAAAGTATCTTACCTTTGACTTTTTTCTCTTCAAATGGCGTTGCTTTACCTAAGGATAGAAAATTTTCACTATTAATTTGATATTCTGCCTCTGGATCAAAAACAACAAAATCAGCCTTTTGACCAACTTTTAATTCAGTTTCTAATTTTAAAAATTGGCGTGGAGCGACAACCATTCTCTGCATTAATGTTTCTAATGATAATAAACCCGTTTGAACAAATTCTGTATTAATTAAAGCAAAGGCAGTTTCTAAACCAACAATTCCAAAATTACTATTTAATAAGCCTTGAGATTTCTCTTTTGCGGAATGCGGCGCATGATCTGTTGCCAAGATTTCCAAAGTTCCATCTAAAAAAGCTTCGCGTATGGCGGCTTGATCTTCTTTGCTGCGAATTGGTGGATTCATTTTAAAGCGGCCTAAATCTTGTAAATCCATATCATTCATTATGAGATAATGAGGTGCCGCTTCACCACTGACTGGCAAGCCTTCTTTTTTTGCCTGTCTAATCAAGTCAACACTTTCTTTAGTGGAAACATGACAAACATTATATCGGCAGCCTGTCTGCCTTACTAATTCGATATCTCTTTTGACCATAGACCATTCACTTCTTGAAGAGATACCTGGTAAATTATGCTGCTTAGCAAAAAGTCCATCATGAATAACACCTGGCTTTTCATCTGGAAATTCACAATGAGCTGTGATTGGTAAATTAAGCTCTTTGGCTATTTCAAAAGCCTTCAGCATTAATTCATCATTTTCTACACCAACACCATCATCAGAAAAGCCAGCTACATAAGGAGACATTTTCTTTAGTTCACTCAATTCTTTGCCTTGGCTTTGAAGAGTAATCGTACCATATGGTAAAACTTTAATTGAAGCATCACGATTAATGAGATCCAATTCTTCTTGCAAATGAACTAAGGTATCTGGATGTGGATTTAAGTTGGGCATCGTAGCAACTGCTGTAAATCCTCCAGCTGCCGCGGCTTTAGATTCTTGCTTAATGGTTGCTTTATAAGAGTAGCCCGGTTCTCTAAAATGTACATGAATATCCGCAAAGCCTTTGGAGATAAAAAAACGGTCATACCTGACGATATGACCGCTGAAATTATCTGAAAATGAAAGATTTGGCTCGATAGCAGTTATTTTGCCATCTTCTATAAGGATATCTCTTTTAACAAATTCGCCATTTTGAAAAACATTGGGACTTTTTAATAATAGATTCAAAGAGCACCTACTTTCCTATATTAACAAATTTTCATTATATTTTCTAAAAAAATCCTAACGACTATGATAAACAATTCAACATAAATTGCAAGTATAATTTCTTGTTTTAATGTTTAAAATCATTTTATAATCTAGTCATTAAAGAAGTCTTATAAATGTTTTTTAAAAATTAATCTACTTTAATCGACCAACCTTCTGGTCCTTCTTTTTTATGCCATTGAATTGCTGTTAATTCATCATAAATCTTTTGTGAGATTTTGCCAATTTCATTATTATTAATAATCATTTTTTCTTGTTCATATAATAATTCGCCTACAGGACTAATGACGGCTGCAGTTCCAGCACCAAAAACTTCTTGCAATTTGCCTTGTTGATAGGCTGCAAAAACTTCATCTATCGAAATCTTTCTTTCTTCCACATCATAATCTTGCGTTTTCAGAAGTTTAATAATTGATTTACGAGTAATCCCAGGTAAAATGGAGCCATTTAAGGCTGGTGTAATCACGGTATCATCGATAACAAAAAATATATTCATGGAGCCCACTTCTTCAATATATTTACGTTCGATACCATCGAGCCATAATACTTGAGAATAACCCTTGGCTTCTGCTTCTGCTTGGCCTAATAAGCTGGCTGCATAATTTCCACCCGTTTTGGCTTCTCCCATACCGCCAGGAACAGCTCGAACATATTTGTCTTCAACATATATTTTATTTGGCGCCAATCCTGAATTTAAGTATGAACCCACTGGGCTAAGAATAATTAAAAATCTATATGTTTTACTCGGATCAACACCTAAAAATGATTGGTCAGCAATAATAAACGGTCTGATATATAACGAACCATATTTTTCCTCTGGCACCCAACGTTTCTCTATGGAAATTAATTGTTTTAAACCATCCAAAGCAAGTTCTTCGTCAAGCTCTGGAATATTAAGACGTTTGGCAGATCGGTTCAAGCGTTTAAAATTTTCATCTGGGCGAAATAAGTAAATTTCATCATGATTACGATATGCCTTTAATCCTTCAAAAATGGTTTGACCATAATGAAATGCGGCAGTTGCTGGATCTAGACTTAAAGATTGATACGGAATAATACGTGGGTTATTCCAGCCAAGTTCTTTTGAATAGTCCATTTGGAACATATAATCTGTGAAGATTGTACCAAATTTTAAATTTGACATGTCAGGTAATTCTTTTAATTTTGATTTCTTTTCAAATTTAATTTCCATGATTTTCCTCTTTTTTATTTTAGAATTTATTTATTTTGCTTTTTTCTATTATTTATAATTCATTTACCAAATGAAAACCCTTTTCTATTAAAGCCTTTTTTATGTCTTTAATATGATTAAGATTTTTTGTTTCTAATTTCAAATTTAAAACACAACTATCAATAGCTGTATTTTCACCACCTGGATTATAATTAACTTCTGTTACATTGGCACCAAGTTCAGCAATAACTGTTGATACATATTGCAATTGACCCGGCTTATCCGTTAAAGCAATATTTAATTCTGTATTGCGACCTCCAACTAATAAGCCTCTTTGAATCACACGAGATAAAATGTTGACATCGATATTGCCACCACTCAATAGAACACAAACTTTTTTATTTTTATGTCTAAATTTGTCGAAAAGAACGGCTGCAAAAGCAACCGCACCTGCACCTTCACAAACTACTTTTTGTTTTTCCATCAAAGCTAATAATGAATATGCGATTTCATCTTCACTAACAGTGACAATATGATCTACATATTGTTGAACGATTTGAAAAGTTAAATCACCTGATTCTTTAACATTGATACCATCGGCAAAAGTATTCTCATCACCCGTATGTACTATTTTATTTTGTTTAATCGATTCATACATGGAGGGTGCTTTGGCAGCTTGTACGCCAATTATTTCACAATCAGGCTTAAGGTTTTTAATGACATAAGAAACACCACTAATCAAACCACCACCACCAATTGGAACAACAACAGTATCGACATCAGGTAATTGTTCTAAAATTTCTAAACCTATCGTGCCTTGACCTACTATGACTTCAGGATCATTAAAAGGATGAATAAATGTTTTCTTTTTCAGTTTATTATATTCCAATGCGGCATGATAGGCAGAATCATAATCATCGCCTGCTAAAATTATTTCTGAACCATAGGCTTTGGTTGCTTCAATTTTAGAAATTGGAGCAGATTCCGGCATAAAGATAGTGGATTTAATGCCTAATTTTTGACAGGCTAAGGCCACTCCTTGAGCATGATTACCAGCTGAACAAGCAACAACACCATTTGCCTTTTCTGCCTCGCTCAAACAAGAAATTTTATAATAGGCTCCTCTAATTTTAAAAGAGCCTGTTTTTTGCAAATTTTCTGTTTTTATATAAATTTTTTCTTCTGGAAAAATGGCATCTACAGGAATCAAATCGGTATGACGAATCACTTCTTTGACTTTGTAAGATGCTTTATAAACATTATCCAGAGTCAATTTAGTTTGACTTAAATCAATGCCTTTTTGTTCTGGATTTATTGCATCGCCTTTTAGATTTTGATTATTAGCATTGTTCATTCTAAAACAGCTCCCTTATGTGAACCTGTAACCATACGGCGATAACGATTTAACCAACCTGTTACAGTATTCGTAACCTCTGGGGTAAAGTTTTGCATTCTATTATCGAATTCATCCTCTGAAATTTTTAAATTAAGTTGATAATTTGGTATATCAATAGAAATGATATCCCCTTCTTTAATAATACCAATTGCACCACCTAAAGCTGCTTCAGGAGAAACATGGCCGATTGCCGCTCCTCTTGACGCTCCCGAAAAACGACCATCCGTTATTAAAGCAACGCTTTTGTCTAATTTCATGCCGGCTAATGCTGAGGTTGGGTTTAACATTTCACGCATGCCTGGACCACCTTTAGGGCCTTCATAACGAATGACAACAACATCGCCAGGTTTAATTCCGCCTTCATATATGGTATTTATAGCATCTTCTTCCGAATTGAAGACTCTAGCAGGACCTTCATGTTTTAACATTTCATCTGCTACAGCTGAACGCTTTACTACCGCACCATATTTTGCAATATTGCCATATAAAATTGCTAAACCGCCAACTTCACTATATGGATTGTTTATATCCCGAATAGCACCATTATCTTTCTTTTCAATGGGTGCAATATTTTCACGAATTGTTTTATTGGTAACCGTTAATAAATCCAAATCTAATAAATCTTTTTTAGCTAATTCTTTTTGCACAGCAGCAACACCACCAGCAAAAAACAGATCTTCCATTCTTGTAGGGCCTGCTGGTGCTAAATGACAAAGATTCGGTGTTTTTTCGCTAATTTCATTAAACATTCTTAAATCGACATCTATCCCTGCTTCTGTAGCAATTGCTAATAAATGTAAAACGGTATTTGTTGAACAGCCAAGCGCCATATCACAAGTTATGGCATTTCGAATTGATTTTTCATTAATAATATCTTTAATACGAATGTCATTGCGTAATAATTCCATAATCGCTACACCAGAAGCTTTAGCTAAGCGCTGTCTGGCAGAATAAGGCTCTGGCGTTGTGCCATTGCCAGGTAAAGCAAGGCCAATTGCTTCTGTCAAGCAATGCATAGAATTGGCAGTATACATACCAGCACAGCTACCACAACTTGGGCAAGCACATTGCTCGATCTCTGACAATTCAGTTTCTGTAATCATATTTGATTTATAGCTTCCTACTGCTTCAAAAAGCGAGGATAAGCTCAGAGAACCACTTTCATTTTGGCCAGCTAACATCGGACCACCAGAGATTAAGATGGTTGGTAGATTAAGGCGCAAAGCGCCCATAATCATACCAGGTACAATTTTATCGCAATTTGGTACTAATACTAAACCATCAAGACCATGTGCAATTGCCATCGATTCTAAGCTATCCGCAATCAATTCTCTACTTGGCAAAGAATATTTCATACCGACATGTCCCATAGCAATACCATCACAAACACCAATGGATGGAATGATTATCGGCGTACCACCATTCATTAAAATACCAGCTTTGACGCTTTGGCTTATTTTATCTAAATTCATATGGCCTGGAACGATTTCGCTATAGGCGCTAATAATGCCAATCAAAGGTCTTTTCAATTGTTCTTCAGTATAACCTAAAGCATAAAAAAGGCTTCTATTCGGAGCTCTTTCTGGGCCACGTATGACTTTATCACTTGGTAGTTTCATTTCTTCCCTCTCATAGAATATTTTATAATCCTTCTTACGGATTTGATGTTTTTAATTCTTAAAACGATGAGCAATTA
>DIRM01000029.1:0-3301 GCA_002427545.1 Mageeibacillus sp. UBA5436
CAATGACCTCATTAAGGCCATGGTTGGTCGTGAGATAACGGATTTATTTCCAAAGCCAATCATAGAACCAGGAGCGGAAAGATTAAGAGTTGAACACTTTTCACGCAAAGGCTTTTTCGAAGACGTTTCCTTCAATGTTCATGCTGGCGAAATCATTGGTTTTACGGGTTTGGTTGGAGCAGGCAGGACAGAAGTGGTTGAATCTGTTTTAAGCATCACTGATCATGATCAAGGGAAAATCTTTTTTGAAGGCGAAGAAATTAAAATAAAAACGCCTCGCGATGCCTTGGATTTGGGCATTGGTCATCTGACAGAAGATCGGCAATTAACGGGTTTAATTATTGATTGGAGCATTAGTAAGAATATTACGCTTTCTGAAATTAAACAATTTGCTAATCATGGCTTTATTGACGATAAAAAAGAGCGCATGGCAACAAAAGATTTGGCGGAAAAATTTGATGTAAAAGCAGTCAATATTTTTGAATTAGTGAGTTCTTTATCTGGTGGAAATCAGCAAAAAGTAGCAGTAGCAAAGGCTCTTGCAAGTGAACTTAAAGTTTTAATCTTAGATGAGCCCACAAAAGGTGTCGATATTGGTGCTAAGGCTGCGATTTATGAAATCATCGGTGAACTAGCTCAAAAGGGTTTGGCCATCATCATCATTTCATCAGAAATGCCTGAAGTCTTGGGAATGTCTGATAGAATTTATGTTATGTGCGAGGGTAGAATGACGGGTGAGCTTAAAGCAGAAGATGCAACACAAGAAAAAATTCTACAACTATCCATGAAAAAATATTCGGGTGAAACAGGGGGAAATTATGACAAATCTGAACAATGAAAAATCTAAAAGTACCTTTGGTAGATTATCTTCAAGCTTACGTAACTCCAGAGAGGCAAGCTTGCTATTAATTATTGTAATTTTATCGCTGTTCATTCAGTTATTAAGCGGCAATTTTTTAACTGCAAAAACATTTGGTGATTTAGTTAAAAACTATTCAATTACTTTTATGTTAGCGCTGGGCATGATGAGTGTTTTGCTGATTGGCGGGATTGATATTTCGGTTGGCGCAACCATGGCTTTTTCTGGTATGAGTGCATCGCTAATGATGCGGGACGGTTATTATTCTAGCACATTAATTATGTTTCTGATCAGCACTGTAATTGGTGCTGCGTGCGGTTTGTTAATTGGTCTGGTCATCAGTTATGGTGGTGTTATCCCCATCATTGCAACTTTAGGTTTTACGAACATTTATCGTGGTGCCACCTACATTATATCGGATAGCCAATGGGTTTCGGCTTATCAATTTGACCCGGCTTTTAAAGCCTTTGCTCAATCTAAAAATTTAACTTTTGGTTTGATTAATAATCTCTTTTTTCTTGCCATACTCTTTTATATTTTAATGTACATTGTTTTTAAATGGACTAAATTTGGCCGGAGAATTTATGCTGTTGGCTCTAATCCAGAAGCGGCTGCTATTAGTGGTATTAAAGTAAAAAGAATAAAATTATTGGTGTATGGCATCACAGGTACTTTTGCAGGTCTTACAGGAGCTATGTATACCGCTTTATATGCTTCAGCGCAAAACGATATGGGCTTGGGCATGGAAATGGACGCCATCGCATCATGTGTTATTGGTGGTGTTAGTTTAAGTGGTGGTAATGGTAGTGTTGTAGGGGTCTTTTTAGGGGCCTTAACCATGTCGATTATTTCTAAGGCGTTACCGATGATTGGGGTTTCTCAATTCTGGCAAACGGCTATTAAAGGAGCGATTATTTTAATTGCTGTTATGATTAATGTTTTGGTTCAGCGTAGAGCCCAAAAATCGGTATTAAGAGAGAGGGAGATTTAAGATTATGAATAAGTCAGGTAGAACAATTGATGCTGTTCGAGATAAATCATTTAAGTCATTATTCTTCCGCTGGGAGACCTTGTTAATCCTTCTATTCTTGGCTGTCAATATTATGAATATTTCAATTTCAGCCAATTATCTGAATGCCAATAATTTGTTAACGGCAATTAGCACATTTTTAGTTAAAGGATTTATCGCCTTTCCGATGGCTTTCATCTTAGTCCTGGGAGAGATTGATATTTCGGTTGGTTCCATTGTGGCTTTATCGGCGACGGTATTGGGCTATTCCTATAATAAAGGTGTGCCGATGCCACTTGCTATCTTATTAGGTGTGCTAACTGGCTTGCTTTGTGGCATGTTCAATGGTTTAATTTTAACCAAATTTACAGAATTAGCCCCAATGATTGTGACTTTGGCAACGCAAACGCTATACAGAGGCATGGCTGAAATGATTCTTAAAGATCAAAGTGCCAGTAAATTACATAGTTCCGAATTCTTTTATAATATTTATTATGGAAAATTATTTGGGATACCTTATATCTTAATTGTATTTTTTGTCTTAGCTATCATATTTGGCGTGGTATTACATAAGACTATTTATGGCAGATATTTATACGCCATTGGCTTAAATAGAGATGTGGCATATTACTCTGGTGTACCTGTTCAAAAAGTTCGATTTATTGCTTATTCACTTATGGGTTTAATTTGCGGAATCGCCGCTGTTTATTATGCATCTTGGATGGGCACTGTCAGGTCGGACATCGCAATAGGCTATGAGTTAGAAGCAGTTTCAATGGTCGTTTTAGGTGGTATTTCGGCTGCTGGTGGCAAAGGAAATTTCCCAGGCACCGTCATCGCTATCTTCACCGTAGGTTTATTAAAATATGGTTTAGGAGTTGTTAATGTTAACTCGCAAACCATTCTCATGATTCTAGGCATTATCCTTATTGTTGTGGTTATGTCGCCGAATCTTAAATTTGGACGTTTATCTCCGTTAAAGAGAGAACATAAAAAATCTCATTAACATGAGATATAATGTGAGATAGGAATGATAACATTCATTTATCAAAAGGAGGAAATATGAAAAAAGTTATCTCGTTATTATTAGTAGCTGTGATGATGATCGCCGTTGTTGGCTGTGGATCATCTAGCAGTGACACTAAAGAAACTGAAGCTGTGAAAACAGAAGCTGTGAAAACAGAAGCTGCGAAAGAAACAGAAGCTCCAGCAAAAACTGAAGCAGAAGCAGAAGCACCTGAGGCAGATGGGGATCAAACCTATGCGCTTATCACAAAATCAGCAGGCAATCCTTATATGGAAAGAATGGCCTCTGGCTTTGAAGAAGTCGTCAATGATGCAGGTTATACATCCATCATCAAACATCCAGCCGAAATTACGGCAGAAGCACAAATTTCATTAATTAATGAATTGGTTGCACAAAATATCAATGG
>DIRM01000029.1:3552-16347 GCA_002427545.1 Mageeibacillus sp. UBA5436
GGAATTAAAGTGGTATCTTTGGATTCATCTGTTAATGCTGATAGCCGTAATACCCATATTCAACAAGCTGGTGTACAACAAGTTGCACAATCTTTAATTGATGCTGTTGAAGATTTGACAGGCGGCAGTGGTGATTGGGCTATTTTATCAGCAACATCCACAGCAACAAATCAAAATGCTTGGATTGATGCGATGAAAGAAATCATTGAAGATGATCAATACGCTGATTTAAATTTAGTAGAAACCGCTTATGGTGACGATGAATTCCAAAAATCCGTTGACCAAACACAAGCTTTGATTAACAACTACCCAGATTTAAAATTAATCTGTGCACCAACTACCGTTGGTTTAGCAGCAGCAGCAAAAGTTGTTACAGATGAAGGTTTACAAGGTAAAGTTATTATTACAGGTTTAGGCCTACCATCAGAAATGGCAGAATACATGGGTGAAGGCGATGTTGCTACACCATATATGTTCTTATGGAATCCAATTGATGTAGGTAGAGTTGCAGCTTATTCTTTAATCGAAATGGTTAATGGTGACTTAACTGGTGCAGTTGGCGAAAGCTTTACAGCAGCTGATGGCAATACATATGAAGTTACCGATGATGGTGCTGACGGTACAGAAATCGTTGTTGGCCCTCCATTCGAATTTAATGCTGAAAATATTGATGACTGGAAAGATGTATATTAATTCATACATAAGTACATAACTCAAAATTGATTCAAGGGGAGCGTAAACTCCCCTTGATTTTATTAGATAAACAATAAAAAAATATCGGAATATCTTGAATAAAAGAAGGATAATTATGCAAAACAAAGAAGAAATTAAATTATTTGCTGAATTTTCAAATAAACTTGGAAATCGAATTGATTATGTGCAGGGTGGTGGCGGCAATACATCATTTAAAGTAAATGATAAAACCATGTTGATTAAAGCTTCTGGTTACTATTTAAATCAAGTAACAGAAAACGATGGTTTTGCTATACTTGACTATCCCAAAATTCAGGAGTTTTTCTATCAGTCTGGAATTGATGAACTAGAAGATATTGAGGCTGCTGGATCAATTGTTGTTAAGGATTCCATTAAAAAAGTAGACAATTTACCAGAATTAAGACCATCTGTTGAATCAGGTTTTCATTCTATTTTAGGACGTTGGGTCGCGCATACACATAGTGTTTATACTAATATTATTCTTTGTAGCAGCACAGCAGAAGAGTTATTAGAAAAAATTTTTTCTGATTATGCTTATATTTATATTCCTTATGTCAATCCTGGTTCAAGATTGACTTATGAAATTTATAAAAGCATGCAAGAATTTGAAAAGAAACAGAATAAAAAACCAGATGTAATTTTCTTGCAAAATCATGGCATTATTGTTCACGCAGATGATATGCAGGTTTGCTTTGATTTACATGAAGAAATTAACCAACTTATTTGTCAATATTTTTCTATAGATAGTAAAAAGTATCCGGATGTAAAAATCGAAGAAATCGATGAAAATACGTATGTTTCAAATACAGAATATTTAGTTAATAGCTTAAATAATGATGAATATTCAACAGAATTATTGCTTAATAACCCACTTTATCCAGATCAAATTGTATATTTGCGCGATGTTTTAGGGGAAACAGCTTTAATTGACAAACAAACAGGCAAACTAACTTATAAAATGCCTTATAAACAGGCTATTTTATTAGAAGAAGCTTTGACTGCTATTATTTTCATTATGAATAATATCAAGGAAAACCAACTTAAAGTTCAATTCATGCATGATTCAGAACAAGATTTTATTAAAAACTGGGAAAGCGAAAAATACCGCAAAGAATTGTCGAGGAAAGAATGAGTAAGATTGATGTTTTAGCTTTTGACTTAGGCGCTTCAAATGGCAGAGCGATTGTTGGACATTTGGATGATAAAATTATTACAACAACGGAGGTTCATCGTTTTGCTAATAATTTTGTTACTTTAAATGGTGTTGACTGTTGGGATATTAATAATCTTTTTGAAAATCTTAAATTAGGTTTTCAAAAAGCTTTTGAAATGGGCTTTAAGCCACAAAGTTTTGGCATTGATACTTGGGGTGTAGACTATGGTTTACTTGATGAAAAAGGTGAGCTGATAGCTAATCCAAGAGCATATCGTGGATCTAAAGATGAAGCAATGAATGATGCCATAGTAAAAATAGGAAAAAGAAATATTTTTAATCGAACAGGCATCGCTACTTTAAACTTTAATACGATCTATCAATTGAATCAAAGGGTATTAGAAAATGATGAAGAATTAACAAAAGCAAAAACTCTTCTTTTAATGCCAGATTTATTAGGATATTTATTCACTGGTCAAATTTTCAGCGAATATACCAATGTTACAACATCAAATTTATTTAATGTAGAAACTAAGAACTGGGACTTTGAATTAATAAACAAATTAAATATTCCTAGTCATATTTTTTCTGAGATTGATTATCCAGGCCATGTTCGCGGCAATATAAAGAAAAATATTGCAGAAGAACTCGGTATAGATTCGATTCCTTTAATTGCAGTAGGCACACATGATACAGCATCTGCTGTAGCAGCTATTCCGCTTAATGAAAATTATGCATTCTGTTCAAGTGGAACCTGGTCTTTATGTGGTCTTGAAGCAGAAAAAGCCATTATCAATGATTTGGTTTACAATTCGAATTTTTCAAATGAAGGAACCATACAAGGTGGTGTTCGTCCACTTAAGAATATTATGGGAATGTGGATTATTCAAGAATGTCGTAGACAATGGGGCGAAAATCTTAGCTGGAAAGAAATTGATAAAGAAACGACTGCTACAAAATCTTTGGGGAGTATTATCAATCCTAATTATTCAGATTTCTTTAAAGCTGGGCACATGATTGAAAAAATTCAAGATTATTGCCATAGAACAGGACAAGCAATCCCTAAAACAATAGGCGAAATATCACGCACAGTTTATGAATCACTGGCTTTAATGTATCGCAATGTGATAGAAACTTTATCAGATTTGCAAAGTGCTCCCATTCAAGGTTTAAACATTACGGGTGGCGGCATTAAAAATGTGTTTGTAGATCAAATGACAGCCGATTGCATAGGTTTACCTGTTTTAACAGGGCCAACCGAAGGGGCTGCTTTAGGAAATATAATGGCTCAATTGATTGGTTTACAGAAGGTTAAAGATGTACATGAAGGTAGAGAAATCATTTCACAATCCATTGAAATGAAAAAATTCGAACCAAAAGATAGAAGCGGCTGGGATCAACAATATCAAAAATTATTAACCTTCCTGGAGGCGGATAATAATTAAATGTAATAATTCTTAATTAAGGTAAAGAAAATGCGATATTTATTAGGAATAGACAATGGAGGAACTTTTGCTAAAGCGGCTATATTTGATGAAAATGGCAAACAAATAGCAAAAGCAGGATTACCATCAAATACTCATAGTCCAAAGCCAGGTTATGCTGAGCGTGACATGAATGAATTATGGGAAGTTAATGCAGAGGTTATTCGCCAGACGATTGTTAATTCAGGTATTTCCTCTGAAGATATTGTAGGAATTTCTTTTTCTGGTCATGGAAAAGGTCTTTATCCTATTAAAGCAAATGGCGAACCTGCTTATGCAGGTATCCCATCTACAGATAGTAGAGCTCAAGAATTTGTAGATCAATGGTATCAAACAGGTATAGATAAAAAAGTGTATCAAAAAACCTATCAAAATATTTTAGTTACACAACCAGTTAGTATTTTGGCTTGGCTAAAAAAATATGAACCAGAGGCGTATGCTGATATAAAATATGTTTTTTCAGTCAAAGATTTTATTCGTTATAAGCTAACAAATGAGGCTTATGGTGAATATACAGATTTTTCTGGTGGAAATTTAATCAACTTAAATACGAAGGTTTATGATCAAGAATTAATGCAATTATTTGATATAGAGGAAGTATATGAAAAGCTTCCTCCTCTCAAATATTCAGCTGAATTATGTGGAGTTATTACGCCAGAAGCAGCTGAAAAGACTGGTCTTAAAGAGGGTACTCCTGTTGCAGCAGGTATGTTTGATATAAATGCTTGTGGCATTGCTTCAGGACTTGGGGATCCAGAAAAACTAAGTATGATTGCAGGGACTTGGAGCATCAATGAATATATTAGAAAAGAACCCTTAACTGATGGCAGTATATCGCTCAATTCTATGTTTTGTATGCCAGATTATTTTTTAATTGAAGAAAGTAGTCCTACTTCTGCAGGAAATTTAGAATGGTATATTCAAAATTTATTACCAGAACTCAAAACAGAAGCAAAGAAAAATAATTCCAATGTTTACAAAATAGTAGATACCTGGGTGGAGGAAATAAATCCAGCAGAAAATGATTTAATTTTCTTACCTTTTTTATATGGTTCTAATGAACAGGCAAAAGCAAAGGCATCATTGATAGGTTTAACATCGTATCATACAAGAAAACATATTACGCAAGCGATTTTTGAAGGTATCGTTTTTTCTCATCTGACTCATTTAAATAAACTTTTAGCAAGAAGAGAAAAACCTGAGAGTATTCAATTATCAGGTGGCGTGGTTAACTCGGCAGTTTGGGTACAGATGTTTGCCAATGCAACAGGCATTCCCATTGATGTCGTTGATGATAAAGAACTTGGGGCACAAGGTGCAGCGATGGCAGCAGGCATTGCTGCAGGTCTATATAAAGATTATGCTGATGCGATTAACAAATGTGTTAGCTTTAGCCGCACAGTAAAACCAAGAAAAGAATTTACAAAACTATATCAAGAAAAATATCAAAATTATCGTTCTTTAATAGATGCTTTAGGTGCTTTTTGGAAGTAATTAAATCAAATGGTTTTTACATATTTAAAAACCACTTAAATGCAAAAATCCCATACCTTCAAAATATTTGAGGTATGGGATTTTATTATTGAAGGATTCTATATCTCAACTACTTTAAATTGGAAGCCCGTTTTATAGCTACCATATGGCTCTATTGTAGTTAAACCTTTTTCTTTTAATTCTGTTTTTCTACCTTTAACTGAGCTCGTGGTAGGCATCACTGCAAAGCAATAATCACCAGAGCCCATTGATTTCCATTCCATCAACCAAGGCATCTGTTTGGTATTATATGAAAGATGTACTTCAAGACCAAGTTTCTGATTCCTCAAAATAGCCGTTACAACTTCATCCTTTTTTTCAGGAAATTGATAATAATAGAGGTGCTCCTGATAGGAACAAGTTGGTTTTATTACTTTAAAACGATCTGCAATATTCTCTTGTGACCAATCATCCCTGGCAAAACACATATTTCCTTCAGGTAAAATAAGTTCGACGCCTTCATCGATAAATGGATAACCAAAATTTAGATGATACATCAAAGAAAAGGCAACGGGGCGACAAGTAGGACTTTCGATGGTATCGCTTAAATTAAAATAATCTGCATTTAACTCAGTAGTATAGGTTCTCGTCAAATTTAATTGATGCTGAAATAAACGAGATTCTTGAGTTTTGCCAGATAGACGAATTTTGAATTTTGAATCATCATCAAAATCAGCAAAAGTTTGTATTTGTTCTGCCCCTTGATTGGATATACGTCCATGTAAAGGCTGAAACAAACCGTCTACTATGTTTTCTTGTCCCGAATTCATCAAGCCAGAGGTGTACATCATACCGCCAACACCATAATTTAAAAATTCATTTGTAGTAGGAGGGACACGCATAGGGTTGGTTAAACCATTTTTATACATGAAAGATAAATTAATCCCTTTAAATGAGAGGTCATAGATTTCCATATTACGACCTTCTAGAACAGTAAATTCTAATCCTGACCCAGTTTTTACTCTGCAAGCATCTAAACCTTTTGCGTTTCCATCATTATAAGTGAAACGGCGAACACCCGCGATTTGACCAATTCTACCAGTCAATTCGCGTAATTCGATGCAGCTTTTATTAGAAAAATCAAACATAATTCAATAGAACTCCTATCATGAGACGTCTAATGTTTTTGGCAATTATTGTTAAATGGTCATCCATTTTGGTTGTTCTGCTAACTCTACATTGGGTGAGTTTTCAAATTTGAAACCATTAGCCTTAAAGGCTTCATAATCAAAATTTTCACATTCATCATAACCTAATTTATGATAATCATAAAAACCATCCCAATCTTCATAACCGTCACCTAATTTATGATTGAGAAAAGCATCTGCCATAGCAATACCTGTTTTAGGAGCTACATAAAAAGCACCCATGGCTAAAACGTTACAATTATTTGCGGTTACGGATCGCAATGCTGAGGGAACGCTTTCACAAACGGCTGCATGAACATGAGGGCATTTGCTTGCAGCAATATGTATGCCCATGCCTGTGCCACAAAAGATGATGGCTCTTTCAAATTCGCGATTCGCAATCTTAGATCCGACCATGAGACCAACTCTGTGATACATAATGGGATTTGGATCATTTTCATCCTTTACTCCGATGTCAGTAATTTTCCAACCTTGCTCTTTTAAAAAACTGACAACAGCATTTTTTAGAGGTGCACCTGCAAAATCGGCACCGACCAATACTTCTTTGTCTTTTATTAATTTCATGTTTCTGCCTTTCTAGTAATTATTTATTGAAATATTTTGATACGGTTACATTAAATCATCTTAAAATATGAAATTATAATTTATGCTAATTGAATAAAAAATAAGAATAAATTTAAGCTGTTTGTCAAATCATAATAAATTTATTGAAATTATTATGGCAAATTCGTATAATGAAAGCGGTTACAAAATCTATCTATTGGTTATTTTACCATAAATAAAAGGTGAATTAAAGACTTGTGATAGATTTAATAGATTTAAGTTATTCATCAAAAACAAGAAATTAAAGGTATTGTTAATTAAATATAAAGCAATCGAAAAGTTATTTTATTAGAGGCATTTGAGATGGAAACATTAACTATTGAGGGAATTGCAAAATTAGCAGGCGTATCGCAGGCAACTGTTTCACGTGTCATAAATAACTCCGATTTAGTTAGTGAAACGACCCGGATTAAAGTGGAACAAATTATTAAACAAAATAATTTTAAACCCAAAAATGCTGCTCGCGCTCTTGCAAATCAAGACATGGTTAAAACCATTGCTGTTCTTGTGTCAGAAATAAATAATGAATATTTTGGCAAATTGCTTTTGGGTATTGGTGAGGTGGCAGATGAACTTGGCTTGCAGGTAATGATTTATAATACGAATAATTCGTATACAAAGGAAAAAGCAATTTTAGATGGTTTAAGAGCGAATTTTATTCATGGCATTATTTATACCCCTTCCATTTATTACAAATCTGAAGCTGAGGAAAGAGAAATACTGGAGTGTATTAAAGTTTTAAAAGTCCCCGTTGTTTTGGTTGATAGAACGTTTCAATCGGGTAATTTTGATGGCGTATTTTTTGATGACGGTAAGGCGATGTATGAAGCTACGCAATATTTTATTAAACAAGGACATAAAAATATAGGGATTATCAGTGGTGATTTTAATGGCTATTTGATTAGTTTTCGGGATCAAGGTGTACAAAAAGCATTAGATGAGGCAGGCCTTGAGATACCGGAAGAAAATTGGCTTCGTTGTGATTATACAGTTGACTCAACTTGTGAGTTAACATTGGCTAGATTTTCAAAGCCAAATCCACCGACGGCTTTTTTACTTGGAAATAATCAAATTGCACTCGGATTTTTGAAGGCTATCAATCAATTAAATCTTAAGTTGAATAAAGATGTTTTTTGTATTGGTATCGATCAAATACTTACATTAGATTATATCGATTATGGCTATAGCTATATTGAGCGAAATTCCGAAATCATGGGGATGGAAGCAGCGAGATTGCTTTTTGAAAAAATGGATAAACCAAATGAGAAAAATGCATCAGTTTATATCCCAGCCCCAGTGATTTTAAAAGATGGTTATTGAACATGGTTTAGCATTTAATAACTTAAACAAATTTGTGTATCCGAACGGGTGAGAGCCGTTTGCATAAAAAGAATCTACAACAGGAGGTAGAAAATGAAAAAGATATTGGCGGTATTGCTGACGGTAGTCATGGTTTTAGGTCTTGCTGCTTGTGGTGGAAGCGATACCAAGACGGACGAAAGTAAGCCTGCTGAGACAAAGGCTCCAGCAGAAGAAACTAAAAAAGCAACATCCGAAGGCGATGCTTTAAGCATAGCAGCAGACGAAGGATGGGAAATTGCAGTTGTACCAAAAGATTCAACCAATCCATGGTTTGTACGTATGAAATCTGGTGTTGATGAGTTGGCAGAGAGTACAGGTGTAAACGCATATCAAGTGGATACTGGTACGATTGATGCAACACATCAAGCGCAACAAGTTGAAGATTTAATTGCTCAAGGTGTCGATGCAATTTGTGTTGTTCCTGTAGATATTAAATCACTTGATCCAATTTTGAAAAAAGCCATGGATGCAGGAATTGTTGTTATTGCACATGAAGGTTCAGAACTTGAAAATGTTAACTATGACATTGAAGCCTTTTCTAATAAAGGTTATGGTGCCTTCTTGATGCAAAATCTGGCAGAAGCCATGGGAGAAGAAGGTCTCTATACAACCATGGTGGCTTCACTTACCAATGGTTCTCATAACGAATGGGCAGATGCAGCAGTTGAATATCAAAAAGAAAATTATCCAAATATGACGCTTCTTGAAGAAAATCCAAGAGTTGAATCAGATGATAATGGTGACGTAGCTTATAATGTAGCAAAAGAGTTGATAAAAACTTACCCAGAATTAAAAGGTATCCTAGGAACATCGTCATTTGATGCCCCAGGAGTTGCTAGAGCAATTGATGAATTAGGATTAAAAGATAAATTCTTTACATCAGGAACAGGTATGCCAGCTGATAATGCTGATATCTTAAAATCAGGCACCGTTAAATCTTTAACACTGTGGGATCCAGGTATTGCAGGAAAAGCGATGATTAGTCTAGCTAGTCAAGTACTGGCTGAGCAAGAAATCAAAGTTCCAGTCGATTTGGGCGAAGATGGTTATACAAATATGAAATTTAGAGAAGGTTCAAATACGGTTCTTGAAGGCGAAGGTTGGATAACCATTGATGCAGAGAACGTTGATAGCTTTGGTTTTTAAATTTGTAATTTAATATAACGTAAAGGATTATTATAGACGGTAAGTTTTTAACTTACCGTCTATCTCATAGTATTACCGTGAGGGAAAAAGGATATGTCTAATAGCCTATTAAAAATTGAAAATGTGGGAATTTCATTTGGGAAAGTTCAGGCATTAAAAAACGTATCATTAGAAATACAAGCAGGAGAGATACATTGTCTTGCTGGAGAAAATGGTAGTGGGAAGTCGACATTAATAAAAATTATCTCAGGTGTTTATAAACGAGATAAAGGAGAAGTTTTTTTTGAGGGAGAAAAGTTAGACCATATCACACCTATTGATTCGATCAATAGAGGAATACAGGTAATCTACCAAGATTTTTCACTATTTCCAAACCTAACCGTTGCCGAGAATCTGGCTATCAATAGTGAAGTAGCTTCCAAAAAAAAGCTTGTAAATTGGAAAGAAATTTATAAAATAGCAGAAAATGCAATTTCGAGAATTAACCCCAATATTAATTTAGATCAAAAAGTAGAAAACTTAAGTGTTGCCGAAAAACAAATGGTTGCGATAAGTAGAGCACTTATGTTTAATGCAAAATTGATCATAATGGATGAACCAACAACAGCTTTAACCAGAAAAGAAGTTAAAGTCTTATTTGATATTATTTTAAAATTACAAAAACAAGGCATTGCCATTTTGTTTATCAGCCATAAATTAGATGAAGTTTTTGAAATATCAGAAAAATTTTCAATCATTCGTAATGGAGAATTGGTATTTACTGGTGAGACGACTGAATTAGATGATAAAAAGTTTACGTATTATATGACAGGCAGAGAATTTGATGATTCTAAATTTGAACCAAAAAATATTTCAAGTAATCCCGTACTGGAAGTTAAGAATCTTTTTTTAAAAAATAGCTATAAAGACATTGGATTCAAAGTACATGCAGGTGAAATATTAGGAATTACAGGTTTATTAGATTCTGGCAGAAGTGAATTAGCATTGTCTCTTTTCGGATTGTTGCCTGCTACATCTGGCGATATTTACATTCATGGAAAAAAACAAAAACTTAATAATGCACAAGATGCCATGGCTAATAAAATCGGTTATGTTCCAGAGGATCGATTATCTGAGGGCTTATTTCTTCCAAGATCTATTGCGGATAATCTGATTATTTCATGTATCGATGAACTAACGAATGTTGGCAGCATTTTAGATAAGAAGAAAAGAACTGAAGTTATTAATAACTGGGTGGAAAAACTTGAAATAAAGACAGATAACCCAGATAATGCGGCTTCTACATTGTCAGGAGGGAATCAGCAAAGAATCGTTCTGGGAAAATGGTTAGCCTGTAATCCTGATATTTTAATTTTAAATGGGCCAACGGTTGGCGTGGATATCGGCTCAAAACGAGATATTCATGAAATTTTACAAAACCTAGCAGAACAAGGCATGACCATCATTATTATTTCTGATGATTTGCCAGAAATTATTCAAAATTGTTCTAGAATAATTGTCATTAAAGATGGGAAAATTGTATTAGAAGACAACAGCGCAGAATTAAATGAGCAGAAGCTATTGGATGCAATGATGTAGAGGTTTAAAATGAAAAGAAAATTTAACAACTTGATGAACACGAATACCCCTTATCTCTTCTTGATCATTTTGTTTTTAGGCATATTAGTACAAATAAAATCAGGACAATTTTTTACAGGAAATAATATTGTAGACTTATTGAGTGCCTTGGTTGTGCCAGGCATTTTTGCTTTTTGTGAATTATTGGCTCTTATATCGGGTGGAATTGATGTCTCTTTTCCTGCACTTGCTTCATTATCTGCGTACGCAACGACGAAAATTATGCTAGACATGCATTATGAAGGCAATGTAATTGTTGTTTTCCTATTAGCAATGTTAATTGGAGCAGTTTTGGGAGCTTTAAATGGTTTCCTTATAGGTTATTTTGATTTAAATGCGATGATTGTTACTTTAGGTACATCTAGCGTCTTTCAAGGGATTATGCAAGGCACTTTAAAAGCAAATCAATTATCTTCGATACCAACACCAATGAAAAAATTTGGTACAACACCATTTGTTTCGATAACGAATAAAGCTAATGGCTTGACATCTAACTTGCCGTATACTTTTTTGATTTTTGTGGCTGCTTGCATCATCTTATTTTTTGTCTTAAGGTATACCATTTTTGGTAGGGGAATATATGCAACAGGTGGCAGTCCAAGCAGCGCTTATGCTGCAGGCTTTAATGTTAAACGGACAAAATTGATCCTATATATCATTATAGGCATATTAGCATCTATTGCTGGGATTTGTAGAGTTTGTATGATGCAACAAATGCATCCAACTAATATGCTAGGCATGGAGATGAATATCATTGCAGGTGTCGTACTTGGTGGTGCGGCTCTTACTGGTGGTGGCGGTAATTTATCAGGATGTATTTTAGGTACATTTCTTATTGTAATGGTAGAAAATTCCATGATCTTATTAGGTATTCCAACCACTTGGAGCAATGTCTTTGTTGGTGCCGTTATAGTGATAGGTGTGACAGTTAGTGCGCTCAGATCTAATAAGTCTGTTAACAGAAAAGCTGGGAAAGGGATGACGATATGAGTAAAATAAAGAAGGCATACAATTCAAATAAAGAGATGGCAAGATTACTCATTATCATGATTGTATGGTTAATATTTATGTTGTTGACGCAATCGCAAAAGTTTTTTACAGGTGTTAACTTTTTGACGATGGCAGGACAAATCCCAGAATATGGTTTGATGGTATTGGGTGGCATGTTAGTTATGATGACAGGTGGTATTGATTTATCATTGGTTGGAGTAGCAAATTTTGCCTCAATAATTTGTGTGTTGGCATTAAACTATACTTTTGGCGCCGATGGAAACATGCCAATTTATTTTTCAATCGTTGTTTTTCTTTTGGCTATTTTAATAGGTACATTAGTTGGCATTTTAAATGCGTTTTTGGTTGCTAAACTCAATGTTCCACCAATATTGGCAACGCTTGGTGTAAATGAATTTTTAACTGGTCTGTCCATCGTTATAACTGGAGGTGCTGCGATTGCAGAATTTCCAAAACAATTCAGCAATTTGTTTTCTATCAATTTATTTTCTTTTTTACCATTTAAACTTGTCGTATTTCTTATTGTGGCATTGATTATTTGGCTTATGTTAGAGAAAAGCACCTATGGCACCAAACTTAGATTATATGGCACCAACCCTCATGTTGCTAAATATTCAGGTGTTGACACAACAAAACTATTATTCAAAACATATATCACCTCAGCGATATGTGCAGCCATGGGCGGTCTTATGATGATGGTTACTTATTCGTCTGTACGGGCGGATTATGGTTTAAACTATACCATGCAAGCCATTTTAATTATGGTACTTGGTGGTGTTAGTCCAAATGGAGGAAAAGGCAAACTATCTGGGGTTCTCGTTTCAATTGTTTTATTGAAGTTCATAGAATCTGGTATTAATAGATTCAGAAGTGTTTCTACATACTACGTTACATTAATTTGGGGAGTGGTATTAATTTTGGCTTTGATTATCGATTATTTTGGTAGTCAACCTAAAAAAATAAGAACAACAAAAAGTAGCACAAATTAATTTTTGTTAAATTTAGTTAACAGAGCATAAAAAAG
>DIRM01000050.1 GCA_002427545.1 Mageeibacillus sp. UBA5436
ATCGAAAATACAATTGTACAGCCTAACATTGACGAAACAATTAAACCAGAATATAATCCAGCTTCTTTGTCACTAGCTAAAGATAACGCTAGTTGGTATCCACCAGTATCATTCGGTAGAATTGAACCAAAGATTGCAGGATCTGCATTAATGCTCCGCAAAAATGGAGAAATTGCAGGTCCGATATATTGTGCTAGAATAGGTGATAAGCATACCATACCAACCATTCCCAAGGCCAGCGCTCCCATTGAGTTCCAACCTTCTTCAAATTGTTCACCTAAGCCTATTTTATTGCCTAGTAGGCGATCGATACCACCAATAATTGCACCAATCGCCATAATCCACATAATTACTTCATTAAATGACATATCTCATCTCTCCTTTGTCATTAATTCATTATTGAACAATTAAATCTAATGGCCTCCTTTCTTTAAGTCTTTATATACTCACAATGAGTTTATTCATACAAAAATAATGTTCGAATATTGCAAAGTAAATATCCGTTTTTAAGTACTGGGTAATAATCGAGCAGCGTCTATAATTTATTACAAATAGAAATATAATTTATTTATGTTGTTGTTATGTTGAATTCCACACAACTCAATATATTATTAAATTAATACTGTAAAATGTCTTTGTCAATACAAACACACTAATTTTTTAAGTATTCGGAGAAAAATATTGTGCTAAGTTAATAAATAATATACATATTTTTATTAATTATGAAACATTTCTTAATCACAGGAAAAATTTCAATCATTTTTTTATTTACATTAGCAAGAAAGCATCATATAAATTAGTGAATTCAGAGAATTTATATAAAAACTATAGTTTTTTTGAGGAATTACACATTTATAGTCAAGAAGTGTTTATTTTTACCAAACCGACAAAAATAATATTTAATTAAATTTCATTAAATTTAATTTTATAGATAGATTAGATAGATTAAGCTAATAATATCTGGACATTATGCTTTTTTAATATTTTAATCATACCTGATGGAATTTGTTGATCGGAGACTAGATAATCAAGCTTATCTAAGGAGCAAATATGGTTAAAGGCTTTTACTCCAAATTTAGAGTAATCTGCAAGTCCTATTACATGTTTAGCTTTTTTTAGATAATGACGTCGTAAATTAGATTCAACCACATTATAATCTGTAATACCTATGTCTGTGATGCCGCCAATACCTAAAAATAGTTTATCAATGATAAAATAATCTAAGTTATCTTCTGCTAAAAATCCAGACGTTGATAGTTCGCCAGAACGCAGATCTCCACCTAAAAGTATAATTCGAATGTTTAGATCTTTAGACAAAACAGATGCTATCTGCAAACTATTTGTAATGGCAGTAATCTTTCTTTTTCCAACTAAAGCTTTAGCCAATTCAAGAGTAGTTGTTCCCACATCAAGAGCAATCGAATCACCGTCGTTAACTAATTCTACAGCTTTTTGTCCAATTTTCTTTTTTTCAGAAAAATTAAGCATTGTACGTTCTTCATACAAAGGTTCAATTGTCGACAAGTTTCTTGCAACAGCGCCACCATAAATTCGCTGTAACAAGCCTCTTTTTTCTAGCTTAATAAAATCACGTCTTATCGTCTCTATTGAAACATCAAAATATTCTGATAAATCTTTAATTTGCAACGATCGCTCTTTTTCAAGCATTTTCTCAATTTCATCAAGACGTGTATTCAATTTATAAACCTCTCGTCGTTATTTTTTTTGTTAATTTTAACGTACATGCCTAGTTTATTAATCATTTTATTCGAAAAGTTTTTCTGCAAAATCCAATAATTATATTGCAAATCAAATAGTGCATGTTGTAACCAAATGTTACGATTAATAATTATAACACAAAGAATTTGTTTTATTTTCTCTAATACTTGAATGCTTAAAGGCAAAAAAACTGCCCATAAAATTTATGAGCAGTTTTTGATTATATTTAGTAAATTAAATTATAGATTATTTAACTTCACAATATTTGAAGAATTTCCAGCCTAAAGGTGTGCTGAAGAATCCATCAACATTATCACTGAGCATATAGAGATCTGTGTAATAGTAGATAGGAATAATAACGCCTGTAGACATTAATAAATCTTCAACTCTATGCATCATCTCATAACGAACATCAGCATCTTCTTCATTTTTGATCAATTTAATGGCTGCATCATAAGTTTGTGCCCATGTACCATTCTCAACTTTAAGGTCTGAGCCTAAATCTGAGAAATCAATACTGTACATTTCTAAACTTGCATTGTCGCCTTTACCTAATTGAACATCATTATTACCAGAAACGGTTGTCCACATATCTAAGAAAGAAATAGGATCATTGTAGTCTGCTAACCAACCATTACGTGCGATGGTGTAATCACCGCTTTTACGTGTATTCAGGAATGTGTTCCATTCTTGATTTTCTAAGCTCATATCTAAGCCTACTGAATCATATACACCTTGAATATATTCACCAATCGCTTGATGTGCTTCATTTGTATTATATAGGTAAGTCATAGCAGGTGCATTTGTGAATTTGCCAGTGGCTTCATCATAATCATAATATTTTTTGAGAAGTTCTATACCATCATTATAAACGGATTCATAAGCATCTGTTGAAACATTAAAATAGCCAATATAATCAGCCCCGTCACCAGCATTTTCATAAAATTCAGAACCGTCTGGTTCAGTCATACCCATAGCTACAAAGGATGATGCAGGTACCTGACCACCTTGAGCAATTTGTTCTGCAATATGATTACGGTCAATTAAGTATGCTAAGCCTGTTCTAATTTCTTGATCAGCTTTTTCTGCTTCTACACCAGTCAAATCACTATCTGCAGGTAATAATCTTTCATTAACATTGACACAAACATAATATGTACCAATTTGGCCTTCAACAAAGAATTCGTCTGGATAAGAATCTTTTAAGGCAGCAATTTCATTATTAGGTACATCGTCAATTAATTGCCAAGCACCATTTTGGAAGTTTGTTAACATATTATTAGCATCATTTGAAAGGTAGAATTCAATTTTATCCATTTTGATTTCATCTGCATCGAGATAATCAGGATTTTTTTCTACTGTAATAACACTATCATGTTCCCAACCAGTCAGTATATAAGCACCATTTGAAACATAAGTATCAGGACTTGTAGCCCAAGACTCATCAGCTACAACATCTTCACGTACTGGGAAGAATGTTGGAAAAGCCAATAATTCATTCCAATAAGCAGCAACATTTGTTGTTGTAACTTCAAGAGTTTGATCATCAATGGCTTCAACTGCTAATTTAGCATCTGGATTAGCAAAGTTTTCTTCTGCTTCATCCATTTCCCACATTTCATCATAACCAACAATTAAATCAAACATGTAGTTATAGTCAGCAGAAAGTTCTGGAGATGCAGCTCTTTGCCAAGCAAAAGCAAAATCATTTGCTGTTACAGGCTCGCCATCAGTCCATTTTGCACCTTCACGAATTGTGTAAGTATAAGTTGCTGTACCATCTTCATTAATTTCTGGTTCAACTAATTCTTCTACTAAATCAGGTTTAATAACAGCTACACCATCTTCATCGATGTCCCATTTTGCTAATCCTGAAAAGAGATGAACTAACATGGTTCCACCGTCAACAGCAGAGTTTAATGCTGGATCGATTGTATCTGGCTCAGAAGCTAAGCTAACTGCAATAGATGAACCACCATCTGAACTGGATTTTTCTGTTTCGCCATTATCCGAACTAGACTTTTCTGTTTCGCCATTATCAGAAACTTGAGTTTCAACCTGGTTACTATCTGCATCTTTATCATCTTTATCGCTTGATCCTCCACAAGCAGCTAAAGAAAAGACCATAGAAACCATTATTAACATCGCTAAAAATTTTTTCATATTTTTCTCCTTTTTGTACTATCCATTCTTGGACAAATATATTTTTCTAATCACGATGACTCGTGTTAAGAATTTAATTAATTTCTGCCCATCTATGACAAGCCACAAAATGTTCACTCGAGGCCTCTTCAAATTCTGGCATACTTTCTGCACAGATTGGTTTTGCATAAGGACATCTCGTACGAAATGGGCAACCGGACGGTGCATTTAACGGACTCGGAATATCACCTTCTAATATAATACGCTTGTTCTCTCTAGCATAATTAGGATCAGGCACTGGCACCGCAGAAATTAATGATTTTGAATAAGGATGCAATGGATTATTGTAAATCTCTTCCGAACTCGCTAATTCAACTAATTTGCCCAAATACATAACAGCGATGCGATCACTAATATGACGAACAACTAATAAGTCATGGGCAATAAATAAGTAAGAGAGATTCAATTCATTTTGCAATTCCTCAAACATATTAATAACCTGGGCTTGAATCGAAACGTCTAATGCTGACACAGGTTCATCGGCTACAATAAAGATAGGATCCACTGCTAAAGCTCTGGCAATCCCAATTCTTTGTCTTTGGCCACCAGAAAATTCATGGGCATAACGTGATGCATGTTCACTATTTAAGCCAACATAATTCATCAACTCTAAGATACGTTCATGACGTTCTTTTTGATTTGAATACATTTTATGTATATCGAGAGGTTCGCCAATAATATCAGCAACCGTCATACGTGGATTTAATGAAGAATAAGGGTCTTGGAAAACCATGGTTGATTCTTTTCTGAATTCATGGATTTCTGATTTGCTCTTAATTTCTTTACCATTAAAATAAATTTCACCTGATGTAATATCATATAATCTTAATACACTACGTCCAACTGTGGTTTTGCCACAACCTGACTCGCCAACTAAACCTAAAGTCTCCCCATGGCCAATTGTAAAAGAAACATCATCTACTGCTTTTAATGATTGAGACTTAAAAAGTCCCATAGAGATATCAAAATACTGTTTTAAATGTCTCACATCTAACAAAGGAGTTGAATCATTTTCTGGATTAGAAACAACTTGTGATTCATGTGTCTTTTTCATCTTTAAGCCTCACTTTCCTTTGTTTCATTTTTTTCTTGATTGGAATTTTTCAAAGAATCATCAACAACAATCGAACCATCTTCAATGCCTGCTTTGACATTGAGCCAACAAGCTGCTTGATGAGAATCATTAATTCGCATACGATCTGGTAATTCTTGTAAACAAATTTTCATTGCTTTGTCACAACGAGGTGCAAAAGCACAACCTTTTGGTAGATTTAAAAGATCTATTGGAGTCCCTTTAATAGATTCTAATTGTTTTCCTAATGTTGTCACACTTGGCAATGATTCTAATAGGCCCTTCGTATATTCATGTTTTGGATTATAGAAAATTTCATCCACAGTGCCCTGTTCACAAATTCGGCCTGCATACATGACAATAACTTCATCACAAATTTGAGCGATAACACCAAGATCATGTGTAATCATAATAATGGCCATGCCTAATTCTCTTTGCAATTGTTGCATGACATCCAGAATTTGAGCTTGAATCGTCACATCTAATGCGGTAGTTGGTTCATCAGCGATTAAAATATCAGGTTCACAAGCCAAAGCCATGGCTATCATCACTCTTTGCCTCATACCACCAGATAATTCAAAAGGATATTGTTTTAAACGCTTTTTAGGTTCATTAACATTAACCATTTCCAGCATTTCTAAAGCTCTGGCCTCAGCTTCTTTTTTATTGCGCTTGGTATGTAAAAGAATTCCTTCTGTTAATTGTCTACCAATGGTATAGGTTGGATTCAAGCAAGTCATGGGATCTTGGAAAATAATACTGATTTTATTGCCACGAATTTTTTGCATGGTCTTTTCATCAGAACCTACTAATTCTTGACCATCAAATTTAATGGAACCTTTTTCGATTTTTCCATTTGTTTCTAAAATTTGCATAATAGAATAGGCCGTAACAGACTTTCCTGAACCTGATTCACCAACAATACCTAAAACTTTTCCAGATTCGACATTAAAAGAAACACCATTTAAGGCTTTTACTTCGCCTGCATCTGTAAAAAAGGAGGTTTCTAGATTTTTAACTTCTAATAAAGACATTTGATCGCTCCTTTCTTATTTTGTTAATTTAGGATCAAAAGCATCACGCAAACCATCACCAAATAGATTAAGTGATAGTACAATTAAAGAGATCATAATCGCGGGAATAATCAAACGATAAGGGTATGAACTCATGCCATTTAAAGCATCCGATGCCAAAGAACCAAGTGAAGGCATTGGCGCATTAACACCTAAGCCTATAAAGGATAAATAACTTTCAGTAAATATCGCATTTGGAATTTGCAAAGCAGTTGAGATAAAAATAACACTAATTGTATTTGGGATTAAATGTTTACGAATTACCCAACTTCCTTTAGCACCAGCTGTTTTTGCGGCCAAAACATATTCTTGTTCACGAAGTGAAAGTATTTGACCTCTAACTAATCTTGCCATGGAAACCCAATATAAAACTGCAAAAACTATAAACAAGCTAATAATATTACTACCAATCTTTGCAAGAACTGTCCCTTCAATCGCTGGGGTTAAGGTAACCTTTAAAACCGAAGCAATTAAAATAACCATTAAAGTATCTGGCAAGGAATAAATGATATCAACAAAACGCATGATTACCAAGTCTACTTTTCCACCTGCATAACCCGCTATTGAACCAATTAATAAGCCGATAATTAAAACGATAATACTAGCAAAAAAACCAACAATTAAAGAAATTCTTGTTCCATAAATAATACGAATAAAATAATCCCGACCTTGGGTATCTGTACCGAAAATATGAGGGAATACTTTTTCTCCTGCTTCTATTTGTTCTAATTCAGATTTTCCATATTCAAATGGTGAAAGATTAGCATAGGAAGCATCAACTGGTTTTCCAGGTTTTAAGCCAAGTTGTTGTTCATAACGATATGGCCAAAACATAGGCACAAATATGGTTGCAAGAACAATGATAACAATAATCCAAAAGGCTATCATGGCTATTTTATTTTTACGTAAACGCTTAATACTATCTTTAAAAAAAGTCGAAGATGGTCGCATCGTAACCAAATATTCTTTTTCTTTTTCTGTTGCTGGAATAAATTGTTCTAAATCTACATGCATGCTTAAAGGATTCTTTTTCACCGCACACTCCTAATCAAAGCTAATTCTTGGGTCAACAATTTTATACAAAACATCGCTGATCAAATTCATTACAACAATAAATGTCGCCAAAACGATTGTCGTTCCCATAATCATGGGGTAATCTCTAGCTGTAATGCTATCGACAAAAACTCTGCCAACACCTGGTATAGCAAATATCTTTTCCACAACCAATGAGCCTGTCACAATATAGGCAAGCATTGGGCCAAAGTATGTAATGACTGGTAATAGCGAATTTTTAAGAGCATGACCAAAAATGATTTTATATTTTGCGACACCCTTTGCTCGAGCTGTTCTAATATAATCCTGACCTAGAACATCAAGCATTGAAGAGCGAGTTAAACGTGTTATATATGCCATTGGATATAAGCTTAAGGTTACGATTGGTAAAACATAGCCACCAGCTGATGCACCATTGGCTGGAAACCAATGTAAATTCAAGCTAAAAGCTATCAGCAATAAGGCGCCCATAATAAACGATGGTATCGAAACAAAAGCTGTTGTAATAACCATAATAACTTTTTCTATCCAAGAATTACGTCTTAAAGCAGCAATAGCCCCTAGTACTACACCTATAATCAAAGCAATAACAGCCGCCACAATGCCAAGTTTTGCCGAGGTTTTTAAACCGTCACCGATAACAGTAATAACATCTCTACCCCTTTGTTTCAAAGAAGGTCCAAAATCAAATCTTGTTACAATATCTTTTAAGTAGGTAAGATATTGTTGAAATAGAGGTTTGTCCATACCGTATTTCATTTCCAAAGCTTTGGTTGCAGCTTCTGAAATAGCTTTCTCACTAAGAAAAGGGCCACCTGGAACAGCATGCATAACAAAGAATGTTATGGTAATAACAGCCCAGATTGTCAATAAACCTAATAAGACTCTTTTAATAATATAGGTCCAAGTTTTTGATCCCATGTCTCCTCCAATATGATATGTTTTCACAATGAATAATTTTAAATTATAATTATAATAGCTAGTTGTTGATACAACAATAAGGCTTTCTTATAACGATGTTTTTGCCAAAGACATTCACACAATATTATAAATTACTGTGCAGATGACAATTCAAGTATTAATAAAATATATTGGGTGTTCTTATTTTACATTTCTATTTTTCCAAAATCGATACCAACTATTCCTAAATTCATTATTCTAATTTGCTTACTTTTTATTGAATAATAATTCATTTTGTATAGCTTCTGACATTTTTTCTTTCCCGATAACAATTTCCTGATCTTGTTCGATTTGCCATAATTTTTTTACGGTATCTGGAATATTGGGATTTTCAGAATTCATAATTTTAGAAATAGTTTGAATGGCTTGCCAATCATCTTCTGGCATTTCCATCTGTAAGGATTGTAAAATTTTCTCCATAAATTTATAGGGGCTAGCGGTAGAAGCAATTAAGGTTGTTTTTTCTTCTATCATTTTTTGGGCAACCGCATAAGCAACAGCTGTGTGTGGATCAATTAAATACTGATATTGCTTGTAGACTTTGGCAATTGCTTGACTCGTTTCATTTTCATCTGCCCAAGTAGCCGAAATATTTAACAAATCTTTATCAATAGAAAATATACCATTTGTTTTTAATTCAAGCATAATTTGATTAATCCATTGACTATCTGGATTCTTTAAATATAAATAACGTTCCAAATTACTTGCTACCAAAATATCCATTGACGGAGAAGAGGTTTTGATCAGCTCGCGATTTGCATCATAAATCCCACTTGCCAGAAAATCAGATAAAACATTATTTTGATTGGCAGCTAATTGAATTTCTCCTAATGGCAAACCCATTTCTTTACTATAACAAGCAGCAAGAATATTACCAAAATTTCCTGTAGGTACAACTATATTTAGATTTTCTCCATAATTAATATGCCCTGCTTTAACCGCTTGCAAATAGCTAAAAATATAATAAATCATTTGCGGTATTAAGCGACCAATATTAATGGAATTGGCTGATGATAATTGATAGCCGAGTTCAGACATTTTTTGATTAAAGGTTGAATTGACAAGCAAGTCTTTTACGCCTCGCTGACAAGTATCAAAATCGCCTTTAACTGCAATTGCCCTAATATTTTTTGATTCTCTAGTTAGCATTTGTCTTTTTTGGAAAGAACTAACCCCTTGATAAGGATAAAAGACGATCACTTCAAAATCTTCAACCCCAGAAAATCCTTCCATTGCAGCCTTACCAGTATCCCCTGAGGTCGCTGTTAAAATCAAAACTTTTTTTGTATCTTGCATTTGTTTTTTAGCCGCTTGCATTAAATGCGGTAAAAATTGTAATGCCACATCTTTAAAAGCTAAAGTGGGTCCATGCCATAATTCTAAAAAACCCGTTTGAGAATCAAGCCAATGCGTCGGGACGATATCGGTATGGTCAAAATTATTTCCGTAACTGTTCTTAATAATTTCCTTTATCGTATTTGCATTTAAATCCGAGAAAAAGATTTCAAATATTTGCTGTGCCATTTCTTGATAAGAATCGTTCAACCAAGCTCTAAAATCTAACTGTGGCAATGAATCTGGCACAAATAAGCCACCGTCTTCAGCTAAACCTTGTAATACCGCTTCAGAAGGTTGCACAAATTTTTGACTGTTCCTCGTACTATGATAACGCATATCAAATCTCCGTATAAATTAAAATATATTAATTTTTTTTGCTTTAATCTTTTATTTAATTTTATTATTCAAACGAATAACATGTAAACCTCTTTCAAAGAGTTCAACTGCTTTTTGATTGGAAATTGGTTTAGAAAAGATAATAACCTCTTTTTTAGCCAAAAGAATTTTTTCTGCCATCTCAATAATTTCATTATTTAAATCTTCATTAACCATAAGCGAATCTGGGATTCGTATATAAAAAGATGATTCAATTTGATCTGAAATATTTTCATATTGATTCTCTTTGACAGGAAAGTACAAAGGTTTATTTGTGATTGTTTCATAAATATCTGAAACAATCGCATTGGCTGTAGGATACATCGAACCCCCAGCCCCATAAAAACGTAATTCCCCACAATAGGAACCATTAAAAGTAACTTCATTCATCATGCCATTGACTCGATTAAATTTGCTATTATTCAGAGCTGTTGGGAAAACAGATAAAGCAATTTGTTTTTCTTTTAAGCCTGATTTTTCGCCATTTAATAACTCAGCAATCAATTTTATTTCATAACCTAATTTATTCAATATTTCAGAATCACGGCTATCAACTTGAGTAATACCAAAGCTAGGAATACTTTGTTCAGAGATTTCAATTTGCAAAATCATCATTGCTAAAATGGCTAATTTTCTTCGAGCATCAAAACCTGCAATATCGTCTGTTGGATTGGCTTCTAAAATACCGAGTTCTCTTGCTTCGGCTATAACTTCTGTTTCATCTCTGCCCTTACAAATTTCTGTCAATACATAATTAGTGGAAGAATTAATAATGCCATGTAAAAGAGAAATATCATTAAAGGCAATTAAACGTCCTAAAGAAGACAGAACTGGAATGCCGCCTGCTACAGATGCTTCAAATTTGAAATGCACATTTTGCTGTATCGCAATTTTTTGTAATTCTTTAAAGTCTACTGCAATCGCTGCCTTATTAGCCGAGACAACATGTTTGCCGGCCATCAAACTTTTTCTAATATATTCAATTGCTTGATTTTTAGAACTGGTCACTTCGACAATCAATTCAATGTTTGGATCTTGCAAAATTTCCTCAAAATTATCCGTGATAATTTGATTTGCTTCCTTGATGTCACGTTTTTTGGCGACATTGTGAACTAGGATTTTTTCAATCTCAATGGATTGACCAAATCTAGATTGATAGAGATCTTTGCTCTCCGTTAAAATTTTATATACGCCCTCGCCTACTGTGCCAAAACCGAGTATTGCTATTTTCATTTTATTTATCCTCAAAAAATTTATTATAGATGGCTTGAATTGACTTCTCAAAATCCTCATTTGCTACACCTACAATAATATTTAATTCGCTGGAGCCTTGAGAAATCATTCGAATATTTACTTCTTCATCTGCCAAGCTACCAAAAACTCGGCTTGAAACACCAGAACGTAATGCCATGTTTTCTCCAACAACAGCAATTAGCGATAAACCACTGGTTATTTCAATCATATCGGGCGAACAATAAATATCGATTTCTTCTAAGATTTTCTTTTCAAGACCTTTCATTTCTTTCTCATTAACAATAATAGAAACACGATCAATTGAAGAAGGCATATGATGTATTGAAATATTATTGGCTTCAAAAACTGAACATAGTTTACGGAAAAAACTAATATCCTCTGTCATATGATATTTTTCAACATCGATAACCGTAAAGTTTTTTAAACCAGCAATACCTGTTACAACAAAATCTTCATCCTGACGTTTGGCTCGAGGTACAATTAAAGTTCCTGCATCATTTGGTGCATTCGTATTCAGAATATGAATCGGAATATTTCTTTGTCTTGCAGGTAAAATAGATTCTTCATGTAGAACATTTGCACCCATATAGCTGAGTTCTCTTAATTCTTCATAAGTAACTCTACGCAGTGGTTTAGGATTATCGACAATACGAGGATCGGCTGCTAAGAAACCAGATACATCTGTCCAATTCTCATATTCATCAACACCTAAAGCTGCTGCCAAAATAGAGCCTGTAATATCTGACCCGCCTCTAGGGAAAGTAACAATTTCGCCATTCGCTTTAGCACCATAAAAACCGGGAATAACAAAGCAATCATCTTTAATTTTTTCTCTTATCAGTTGCTTGGTTTGTACCGTATCAAGTTGATTGTTTTGATTAAAACGAATAATTTCTGCGGCATCAACAAATTGGCAACCAAGATAACTTGCCATTAATTTCGCAGAAAAATACTCGCCACGACTAACGGTAAAATCAACTTTTACATCTGATTTTAGAAGTTTTCTAGTTTCTTCTAATTCTTCAGTCAAATCAATTTTTAAGTCCAATTCATTCTGAATAGTCAAAAAGCGTTCAGATATGGAATCATAAACTTCGTCACCGCCAATGCCTATTTGCATAAACTGATGGCAGAGATAAAGCATATCTGTGATTTTATGATCTGTATCATCTCTTTTGCCGGGGGCTGAAACAACAACAATTTTTCTTTCTGAATCTGCTTCAATTATGGCTTTCACTTTAGAAAATTGAGAAGCCGCAGCGCAGGAACTGCCGCCAAATTTTGTTACTTTCATCAGTTTCTCCTCTATTTACTTGTTTTTTTATAATTAACTAAAAATATACCTAAAGCTACTAAAATCAATGCGATTATTAAACGTGGTTGCAAAATATTTTCTTTGAGAATAATTGCTGATCCCAATGCTCCAATAACTGGAATCAAACTTTTAAACACACTTAATTTCGATACTTCATGATATTTTAACATGGTCGTCCATAAGCCAAAAGCCATAGCTGATAAAAATGCTAGATAAAATAAAATTAACCAAGCTTTGGCATTAATAGCATTAACTGTTCCTCCAAATATTTTACCAAAAATAATTAAAATACTGCCGCCTAAAAAGAAATTCCAACCGCTTAAAAGTCGTGGATGAAAATAATTTGTCAGTTTTTTACTAAGTATCGTAGCAAAAGCAGAAGCTAAAGAAGATAAAAGCATAAAGCCGTCACCAAGCCAATTAAAACTGATATTATCACCTCTTTGGAAATCAACGATAACAATGCCAGTAAAACCCAAAACACAGCCTAAAATAACATATTTCGTTAATTTCTCATCCTTATAAAAAAAGCTTGCCAAAATAATGGTCATAAACGAAGCTGTTCCAGCTAAAATGGAACCAATTGTCCCTGATGTATGAGCTAGCCCAATAAAAAACAAAGCATATTGTAAAATCGTTTGTGGTATGGCTAAAAGAAAGGCTGCCCCCCATTGTTGCGCCGTTTTTGGGAAAGGATTACATTTTTCTACAATGGCTGTAAAAATGATGGTCAAGATACCAGCTAAGGTAAATCGCAAACCTGCAAATAACAGAAGAGATGCAATTTGATTATCTGTCCCTGATTGAATTTGAAATAATTCATAACCCTTTTTCACCACAGGAAAAGCAGTTCCCCAAAGGAGGATGCTAATAAAAGTACAAGTTAACCAAACTGCAGGGTTTTGCCAAAATTTAGCAGCATGACTTTTTTCTTGCAATTGATTATCTGTATTAATCTCTTGTATCGTAGTCTTTTCCATTTTTGTATTTTAGCCTGTTTATTATTTTTCTGCCACGTTTTTAATTTTTTCGTTACAAAAAGTTAAAGATATAAGATATTTTGTATAATTATTCACCTTACTCAACAATTGTCAACTATACGAATGTTTGTAATAGTAAAATTTGCCATATTTTGCTATATTTAAACCGATAATTAAATTCTAAAAAATTGACTATATATTTCTAATTAAAGACAGGAGAAAAGTAATGGTCTATCGCGTTTATTCCGAAAAGAAAAAAGATTTATCTACAGAAGCTTTGCTACTTAAAACAGATATTCAATCTTTACTTGATATTAAAGGTTTAGAAGATCTGCGCATTGTCAATCGTTATGATTTAGAAAATATTTCAAAAGAAGTATTTGAAGAAGTAAAGACAACACTTCTTTCTGAACCTCCACTTGATCATGTTTATCATACATTGGAACATGATCCTGATGATTTTGTATTTGCTGTTGAATTTTTACCAGGGCAATATGATCAAAGAGCTGATTCTGCTGCACAATGTGTTCAATTCATCACACAGCAAGAAAGACCTATTGTACGTTCAGCCAAAGTTTATATTTTAAAAGGCAATCTATCCGAACAAGATATTGCAGCCATTAAAAAATATGTCATCAATCCAGTGGAAGCAAGAGAAGCCACATTAGAAACATATGACACTTTACAATTGGAGCATCAAGAGCCCGAAGACATTCAAATCTTAGAAGGATTTATCGCTTTAGATGCTGATGGTTTAAAAGATTTTTTAGCCGAATATGAATTAGCCATGGATTTTGACGATTTATCATTCTGCCAAGATTATTTTAAAAGTGAAAATCGCGACCCTTCCTTAACCGAAATTCGTGTAATTGATACCTATTGGTCAGATCATTGTCGACATACCACATTCTTGACCAGTATTGATAAAGTGACATTTGAAGATGAACTCTTAGAAAAAACATATCAAGAATATCTTCAAACAAGAAAAAATTTAAATCGTAAAAAGCCAATTAATTTAATGGATATTGGCACCCTCGCGGCCAAAGCTTTAAAAGCAAATGGGCAATTGGATCGATTGGATGCTTCTGAAGAAATCAATGCTTGTACAGTTAAAATTGATGTTGAAATCGAAGGAAAAACCGAAAAATGGTTGCTTTTATTCAAAAATGAAACGCATAATCATCCAACTGAAATCGAACCATTTGGTGGTGCAGCTACTTGTATCGGTGGCGCTATCAGAGATCCTTTATCTGGAAGAGCTTATGTTTATGCTGCTATGCGAGTTACAGGTGCTGCTAATCCATTAGACAAAACACCGGTCATGCCAGGTAAATTACCTCAAAGGAAAATTGTAACAACTGCTGCTGACGGATATAGTTCTTATGGTAATCAAATTGGTTTAGCAACTGGTCAAGTTGATGAATTATATCATCCTGGTTATGCTGCAAAAAGAATGGAAATAGGCGCTGTTGTCGCTGCAACACCAGAAGAAAATGTTCGCCGTGAAGAACCTGCCGCTGGTGATATTGTCATTTTATTAGGTGGCAAAACAGGACGTGACGGCTGCGGAGGAGCAACCGGTTCCTCTAAATCTCATACCGTTGATTCTTTAGAAAAATCTGGAGCAGAAGTTCAAAAAGGTAATGCCCCAGAAGAAAGAAAAATACAAAGATTATTTAGAAAAAAAGAAGCTTCGGTTTTAATAAAACGCTGCAATGACTTTGGTGCTGGCGGTGTTTCTGTTGCTGTTGGTGAATTAGCAGATGGCCTTGAAATTAATTTAGACCTTGTACCTAAAAAATATGAAGGCTTAGATGGCACTGAATTAGCTATCAGCGAATCACAAGAAAGAATGGCTGTCGTTGTTGCATCAGAAGATGCAGAACATTTTATTGATCTGGCGCATGCCGAAAATCTAGAAGCTACAAAAATTGCTGTTGTTACAGAATCTCCTCGTCTCGTAATGCATTGGCGCAATCAAACAATCGTTGATTTATCACGTGAATTTATGAATTCAAATGGTGCTGAAAAACATATTGAAATCGCACCTGAAAATACCAAAGATTATGATCGAGCAAAACCAACAGCCGATTTTGCTGACAATATGAAAGCACTTGTTGATGATCTTAATGTTTGTTCAAAACGCGGCTTATCTGAACAATTTGACTCGACGGTTGGTGCTGGCACAGTTTTAATGCCATTTGGTGGCAAATATCAAAAAACACCTATTCAAGCTATGGTTCATCAGATATCCATAGAAAATCGAAATACAGAAAATTGTTCCTTAATGGCATGGGGATATAATCCTTATATTTCAGAAAAAAGCCCCTATCACGGTGCTTATTTGGCTGTGAATGAATCAATAGCCAAATTGATTGCTGCAGGTTCTGATCTTGATCAAATTTATTTAACTTTTCAAGAATATTTTGAAAAACCCTTAAAAGATCCAAAACGTTGGGGCAAACCTCTATCTGCTTTACTTGGTGCTTTTAAAGCTCAAATGGATTATGGCATCACTGCTATAGGCGGTAAAGATTCAATGAGTGGCTCTTTTGAGCATTTGGATGTCCCTCCTACTCTCGTCTCTTTCGCTGTGACAACGGATTATTCAAAACATATTATCTCACCAGAATTTAAAAATTCTAATCATCAAGTTTTATTATTTAAACCTCATTATGATAAAAATAATTTACCTGAGAAAGATTCTCAAATTAGCCTCTTTAAATTCATCGCAAATTTAATTCGTTCAGGTAAAGTTAAAGCGGCTTATACACCTGGCTATGGCGGCATAGCCGAAGCTATTTTCAAAATGGCAATAGGCAATCAAATTGGTTTTACATATGAATCGAATATCAATCAAGATGATTTATTTGCCTACTCCTATGGTTCTTTTATCATTGAATTAAATGAAGATTTCGATTTAGCTGAAAATAAAGATTTTACAAGTTTTATTCTCGGTCAAACAATAGATGATTATCAAATTCAATATGATCAAACATCGCTTTCTATTGCTGAACTGGAAACGATTTATGAAAACAAATTGGAATCTGTCTTCCATACAAAAGTTGAAGAAAACAAATCTGAGATTCCTGAGATTTTATATCAAACAAAATCTCATGTCAAACCTAAACAAAGTGTACAAGAACCAAGAGTTTTAATTCCTGTTTTCCCAGGAAATAATTGTGAGTATGATACAGCTAAGGCTTGGCTTGAGGCTGGAGCAAAACCTCATACTTTTGTTGTCAATAATTTATCTTTCACAACGATTAAAGAATCCGTTGAACAATTTGCAAAAGAAATCCAAAACAGCCAAATTATCTTCATCCCAGGTGGTTTTTCTGGCGGTGATGAACCAGAAGGCTCTGCTAAATTTATCACTTCATTTTTCCGCAATCAACAGATTATGCAAGCAGTTGAAAATTTAATGGATCAACGTGACGGTTTAATTTGTGGTATTTGTAATGGTTTCCAAGCCTTGGTTAAATTGGGATTAGTACCTTTTGGTAAAATCGTTGATAGCAAATCTGACTCTCCGACTTTAACCTTCAATACCATTCATCGTCATCAATCAAAAATAGTACAAACAAAAGTGGTTTCAAACAAATCACCTTGGTTGGCCGAGACTGAACTGAATCAGGTTTATCATATTCCTATTTCGCATGGTGAAGGACGTTTCTTAGCAGATGAGGCGACATTGAATCAATTGATTGAAAATGGTCAAATTGCTACACAATATGTCGATATGGATGGTCAACCCTCTTATGATATTCAATACAATCCTAATGGTTCTGTCTATGCTGTTGAAGGTATCACTTCACCTGATGGCAGAATTTTTGGAAAGATGGGTCATAGTGAAAGAGTTGGAAAATATTTATACAAGAATGTTATCGGAGAACACGATATGGGTCTCTTCCGTTCTGCTGTTAAATATTTTCAAGGTTGAAAATTAGATTTTAATCATTAAAATCACAAACATTATTTATCTATCAAAAAACAGGCTTATTTCTATTTTAGATTTAAGCCTGTTTCTTATTTACTATTTAAATGATTTAAAATAAACGTATTCTGTTTTATAAAATTAAATTCTGCTTTTTCAATTAAGCTTCTATTTCTTTTTCTTTCATCAAGGGTTCAGTCAATTCTAAATTGTTTGTGGGAATTCCATCTACTCTTGTAATGGGCAAAGCAAAAATGGAAAGAATGTGACTATCTTGTTTTTCAGAAGCATCTAATAAAGTTCGAACAACTTTTTTGGTTAAATCGCTATCCACAATTAACCAAATAATTTCTTTTTCTTTTTCCATATCTAAAGAAGCACTGAGCCAAGTACCAGATCTGGCATCTCGGCCACGTAGAATGGTGGCGCCTCCAGCTCCTACAGAACGTGCTAGATCAATCACTTCATCGGAGTAACCACGATTGATGACACAATAAATTAATTCATGCAAATCCATATCTGGTTCCCTATCTGCTGTACATAATTGCAATAATTCGGAATGCTCTGTATCTGTTGCCTCTACTGAACTAGTACGAAGGACTTGGATTTTATTGATAGTACCCAAAATCATTATGCTCAGTACAGGTGTCATGGCAATCATAGCAATAATTCCAAAACCATCTTTTAAAACATCAGCGGTTGGAATGCTATCTGCTACCCCTTGCGCAAAAGCCATAACAAAGGTGGCGGACATTGGACCAGACGCTACACCGCCAGAATCAAAAGCAATACCTACAAAAATAGGATCTACAAAGAAAGATAAAGCGATAGCAATAGCAAATCCAGGTAAAAGGAAAAACCATAATCGAACACTTGGAACCATGATTTTAATCATCGATAAAGCGACTGCTAGGCCGACACCAATTGATAAAGTCATTCGTAAAGTACTATTTTTTATGTTACCTTCTGTAACATCTTCGACTTGTTGTCCCAAAACAAGAACCGCAGGTTCCGCTAAAACAACCAGCATACCTAAAATTAAACCAATGAAAGGTAAGATATTTAAATATTCATTTGCCAGATTGGTTCCCAAAACACGCCCCATATCCATAAAGCCTGTATTCGCACCAACTAAAAATAAAGTTAAACCAATAAGTGTATATACTAAGCCACGTACTATGCCAATAATCTCATTACGTTTCATTTTGAATTTAACAAAATTATAAACAAAGAAAAGAACCGTAATTGGTAATAAAGCCGTTATCGATTCTAAAAAGTCTTCTTTAAATCCTGTTAAGAAAGGGGCTAATACTTGATTAGATGTCGTAAAGACTTCTGCTTCGCCGTGAATATGGCTTTGTCCAGAAATAATTGAAATCAGCATAACCGCTATGATCGGTCCTGCACTCATGGCGCCAACCATACCAAAAGAATCTTCTTCTGAAGATTTACCGCCTTTAATTTTAGATAAACCAACGGAAATTGCTAATACAAACGGCGTCGTCAAAGCACCTGTTGTTGCACCAGAAGCATCAACTGAAATAGCCAAAAATTCTTCTGATACTTTCATTCCGAGAACAAAGATAATGGCATAAACGGCAAACATCATCATATTATATTTAAAACCAGATAATATTCTTACCGCGCCAAGGGCAATCATCAAGCCAACCCCAATCGAGATCATTTGAACTAAAAAGTTTGCATTTAAGCTACCACCTGAAGCACTTTCGACTTGATTGGCTAAGATTAAAATATCTGGTTCGGCAATGGTTACTAAATAGCCTAAAATAAAACTGAGGACAATGACTTTTGTTAAGCCTTTAGATGTCGCTATTTCATGCGCCATTTGATAGCCAATCGGCTCCATTGCTTGATCTATACCCCAAAGGAAAATGGCGAGACCAACAAAAACCAGGATGGAAGCAATAAAAAATCTTTGTACGATTGGAAAATCAACACGCACAAATGCCATGGATAAAATGCCAACAAAAATAACAATAGGTACGATTGATTGGGCAACTTCTTTAGTTTTGGATTGTAATAAATTCATCATTGCCCCCTATTCTTGAAAACTGCCTGTGACACGTGATACCGGCAAGGAAAACATAATACCTTTAGCTGGATCAGAAAGATTCAATTTTTCACTTAAATAATCTTGCACGACTACAGCCGTTTCTCTTTTAACTAAAATAAGAACCACATCTTTTTGTAGTTCTATTTGAAAAGGAAAATAGGCTTCACTAGGCACACCAGCACCATGTCCATGAATAATGGTACCGCCAGTTTGTTTTACTTCCTGCGCATATTGCATAACCTCATGGCCTTTACCTTCATCAACAATGACAAATAAACATTGATGGCTAAAGCATTCAGGTTTATACATCTTACCTTCAGGTAAAACACTATCTCTTTCAAAAAAACTAAGGGGCATTGAGAAAGCAATACCTTTTTTCTTTTTATCCACTCGAAAATAATTTAACATCATTTCATGAATAGGATTTTCAAATTTAGAATCTAGAATAGGCAGAATAATCACTTCTTTTTGAATTTCTGCCAAACCGAGAATTTTTAATAGGCGATTGGTTGCAGTGCCTTCGCCTCTCATAACAATACCACCAGTTAAGTCAAAAGCACGCATCTCATTTAGGAACGTCTCTGCCTTGCCACGGTTTAAGATGCTGATAAACAGACTTTGATTACTCATCGTAATCCTCGCTTTCAAATTTTAATATGTTTAATAGTGTATTACCAATTGGTAATTTCTTTACGGCGTTTATAGGAATGTGCCTTACCATGCCTTGTTTCCAAATTTTCTTTAATATCATTCAAACTCACTTCTTGTGAATTTAATAATAAAAGAACATGATAAAATAAATCCGAAGCCTCTGAGATGATCTCATCTTTATCTTGATTTTTGCAAGCAATGATTGTTTCTGTCATTTCTTCACTGCTCTTTTTTAAAATTTTATCAAGACCTTGTTCTAATAAATATTTTGTATAAGAACCTTCTTTAGGGTTTTTAATTCTATCCTGAATGGTTTTTTCTAGAATTTCAAGATTAAAATAAGGATCATCAAAACAGCTAACATTACCTAAATGACAGGTAGGCCCGGCAGGAATCACCTGAATTAATAAGGCATCTTGATCACAGTCAAGTGTCATCTCAACAACATGCTGAACATTACCGCTTGATTCACCTTTTTTCCATAAACGTTGTTTTGACCTTGAATAAAACCAAACGACATTTTCTTTTTTTGTTAATTCAAAAGCTTCTTCATTCATAAAGCCATTCATCAAAACTTGTTTTGTATCAAAATCTTGTAAAATAACAGACAACAAACCATTATTTTTTGAAAAATCAGGCTGCATCGTTCTCCTCTTTTCATTCAATTAAATGTTTAAAGCAAGGCTAATCTAATTATTAATTAGCCTTATTTCATGATTTTTATCATGAGTTGCTCAAAGATTAACAGCAATACCATTGTCTGCTAAATTTTCTTTTAATGAGCGAATATCGACGAGATTTTGATGAAAAATCGACGCCGCTAAACCGTATTCTACACTAGTTTTCTGAAACAATTCAATGAAGTCTTGAATTTTACCTGCTCCGCCACTGGCTATTAAAGGAGTTTTTGTTTGTTTTCCAGCTAATTGAAAAAATGGTATATCAAAGCCTAACTTAGCACCATCAGAGGCAATACCTGTTATTAAATACGCTGATACACCAATTTGATCAAACTTTTTCATCGTATCAAAAACTTCAAATTCTGATTTTTTCTTGCCACCATTGGTATAAATAAAATATTGATTTGATACTAAATCTCTAGCAACATCAAAAGCGATAATAATCTTTTCTTGGCCAAATTGATCAACGGCTTGTTTAATAAAATCAGGTTTTGATAAAGCGGCCGAAGCTATGCTGACTTTACTCGCACCTGCATTTAAAATAGCTGCAATATCTTCTAATGAAGCAATACCGCCTCCAACATTTAATGGAATTTGAATCGCATTGGTAATCTCTGATATTAAATCAAGATAAAATCCATGGCCATCATTGGTTTTTGTAATATCTAAAAAAGCCAATTCATCAGCACCAGCTGCTTCATATTTTCGAGCTAAATCGATTGGTTCGCCCATCTCTTTAATGTTTTCAAAGTTGACACCTTTAACGACTTTGCCATCTTTAATGTCCAAACAAGGCATTATTTTTCTCATTTTTTGTCTATCATCCTCATTTTATTAATCTATAGAGATTGCCAAAAAGCATCCGTATTTGCGGCTTTGCCAACCACAGCTGCTTTGATACCAAGTGCTTTCAATTTTTTTAGATCCGCATGATCTCGTATCCCGCCACTAGCAATCACTTTATGTTTTGTTGATTCAGCTAATTTAGCTGTTTTGGCAAAATTGGGACCTTCGCCCATACCATCTTTCGCAATATCCGTATAAATAATTCCTGCGATATCCAGATTTTCAATGATTTTTAAATAATCTTGAATAAGAATACCAGAATTTTCTGTCCAACCATTCACATAGATATAATCTTCTCTGGCATCAATACCTATTAAAATTTGAGCCGGGAATAATTCAATCATTTTTTTTAGCCAAATAGTATCTAAAATTGCTTTCGTGCCTAAAATAAAATAATTAATTCCTTTTGACTGATAGCTGCGAATTGTTTCTTCATCACGTAAGCCACCACCTATTTGTATAGGCAAATCCGTTAAATCACGCAATTTTGAGATCATATCCATTTCTATTGTGGCTTTTTCTTTTGCCGCTATTAAATCAATAATATGAATCCCTTTAACCTGTTCAAATTGACTGTAAAATTGAATTGCTTCTATGGCTGTTCTCGGCATTAATGATTTTTTTTCATAATCGCCTTGCTGCAATCGAACACTTTGACCTGCAATTAAATCAATAGCTGGAATAATATCAATCATGCAATGACTCCTTTAGAGGAAGGAATACCACGATCACTTTTTTCTAAAGCCATAACTAAACTACGACCAAAAGCTTTGAAAATAGCTTCAATCTCATGATGTGAATTACCATTTTTAAGTAAATCTATATGCAAAGTCATTTTGGCATTCATGGCAACCGCATTAAAAAATTCTTTAACTAATTCCGTATCAAAATTGCCCACTTTTTCACTAGAAAATTGACAATCAAAATATAGGCCTGGTCTACCTGATAAATCTAAAGTTACTCTGGCCAAAGCTTCATCCATAGGCAAATAAAAAGAGCCATAACGCTGAAACGATTCTTTACTTTGATAGAGTTGATAAATTAATTCACCAAAAACAATGCCAGTATCTTCTACAGTATGATGAAAATCTACTTCGATATCTCCATCTGCAATAACGGATAAATATAAATTAGAATGAAATGCTAATAAAGTCAGCATATGATTAAAAAAACCAATGCCAGTATCAATTTCACCTTGAGGCAAATTTTTATTTTTGCCAATTCGATCAATTAAACTAACATCAATTTTTGTTTCTAATGTTTCTCTTTTTTTATTTAACATAGCCTTTTCTCCATTCTGCAATAGCCGCATTTAGAGCTTCATATTTATCTAATTCAATAATTGAATAACGCGCTGCCTTACTTAAAATAGGAATATCATATATACGGCATAAAAAATCTTTTTCGATTAAAAATTTTGCTAAATCAATGGCAGCATCACCATAAGTAAAAATATAATTAGCAAATGATTCTTTAATTTGTATCAGATCCGAAACTTGATTTAATGCTTCAGATAATTTTATTTTACTTTCAAATTGATAATCTTTATACTTTTCTAATGCTACCCTATCAGAAAATAATTCGCTAGCTAAATTTAAGGCTAAAGAACTCAATGGATAAGGATGATTAATTTTTGTAATCAAATCTAAAGTTGGTTTTTCAGCGATAGCTATACCAATACGCAGACCTGCCATACCATATACTTTACTTAATGTTCTGATCAGAACGATGTTTTTACCCTTAGGTCTTTCATAATCAACAGCAAAATCGATATAGCATTCATCTAAACCTAAAAAGCCATCCACTTCAGCCATAGCATCCGCTAAGCGCTGTAAATCTTTGCTTTCAAACATCATCCCTGTTGGATTTTGCGGATTAGAAATTAAAAATAAGGATGGTCTTTTTTCTTTGATTGCCGCAATGACCAAATCTAAATCAAAATCAAAATTTGAATCTGCATCAACGAATTCAATTTTGGGTAAAAATTGTTCTGTATACACTTGATACATCACAAAATCTGGATTTAAGCTCATCACGCCATTCTTACCTAAAGTAATAATCAGCTTTTGTATCCATTCATCAGAACCATTCGCCACTTCGATGTTTTCAGGATTCAAGTCAAAATAATCTGCATATAAATTAATAAAGCGCATACGCTCTTGATCTGGATACTGATTAATATTCGTCTTTTTGACAGCTTGAAAAATCTGTTCATCGGTCAAAGGTTTTATTGGGCTTGTATTTCGATTCATTATTATCATATTAAGATTCCATTTTCATCTGTTTTTGTCATTTCACTTCTGATGATTAAAAAAATTATTCTTTTTTGTAAAATCAATCTTTTATCCTAATTTTTAAACTTCCAGCATGCGCAAATAGTCCCTCAGCTTCAGCCACCTTCACACCATATCCTGCAATATCTTGATAGGTTTCTGGAGCAATATTAATGATGGCATGACTGGTCATGAAATCATTAACATTCAGGCCATGACTATATCTAGCATTACCATTGGTTGGCAAAACATGTGAAGGGCCAGCTACATAATCACCAATGGCTTCTGGAGAATAACTACCATTAAAGATGGCTCCTGCATATTTAATTTGCGGGATAATTTCATCTGCCGCTTGATGCTGAATAGAAACATGTTCTGAAGCAATTTTATTGATCACTGCAATTAAATCTTGGCGTTCACCTAAAATGGAATAATGATGATGATTTAAAGATTTCTCTATAATGGCAGAACGCTCTTGCTCATTCCATTTTTGTAAAATCAAATTTCTGACTTTTTCTAAAATTTCTTGATTTTCAGCCAATAAAAATGTTTTAGCCTCCGGATCATGTTCAGCTTGAGCAAAAATATCCAAAATGATTGATTCTGGATCAACCTGCTCATCAATATAGATTAAAATTTCACTTGGACCAGCAATGGAATCAATACCAACTTCACCAAAAACCAAACGTTTAGCCAAAGCGACATAGGTATTGCCTGGACCAACAATTTTATCTACTTTTGGAATACTCTCTGTGCCATAAGCTAAAGCAGCAATGGCTTGTGCTCCCCCAATTCGATAAACATTTTTGACACCACAAATATAAAGCGTTGCAAAAGTAACATTATTCATTTCATAGGTTGGTGTAACCGCATAAATTTCTGGCACACCAGCTACTTGGGCTGCGATAATACTCATTAATACGGTAGAAGGATATAGGGCTTTGCCACCAGGAATATAAAAACCAACCCGCTCGATTGGATGATAAACATACTTAAATTCATCAAGTTCTTTGTCTTGATATTTGATTTGTTTTTCATAATTCTCAATACGTTTTTTTATAAATTCTAAAGCTTCACGAAGTTCAGGATCAAGGCTTAAATAACTTTGTTCTAGCCATTCTTCTGGCACTTTAAAAGAATTTAATTTTTGTCCATCAAATTGTTCAGCATATGAAAATAAAGCCGCATCGCCATTTTCACGAACATTATTCAAAATTTCCATTACTTTATTTAACGCTTCTTGATTTTCCTTGGCTTTATTTAAAGAAAATTGATTTAAAAATTCTTTTGCATCTTGTATTTTTGACCATGATAATTCCATTTTAAAAAACTCCTACTTCTTTTAAGAAAGGATAGACTTCATCTTCTTTTGTATAAAAAGTCTGTCTATTTGCAATTAAACAAGCTTGAACATCTAATATCTTTTCATATTCAATCAAGCCATTCGCTTTTAATGTACTACCAGTTTCAACGATATCAATAATACCATCTGCTAAACCGAGCAAAGGTGCTAACTCAACCGAACCATGCAAATGAATTAATTTAACCTGTTGTTTTTTCTTTTTAAAATGTTGAAAAGTAATGTTTTTAAAAGTTGTGGCTACTGTTTTAAATTGTTCCACTCCAGGTAGAGCACATAAAGAAAAATGGCAATATCCAAACGGTAATTGCGAAACATTTAATAGATCAAATTTGTTTTCAGTAATAATATCAGAACCGATAAATCCAAGATCAGCAATACCGCTTTCTACATAAATAGGAACATCTTGACCTTTAGCAAAAATAAAACGAATCCCATCGATATCAGTAAAAAGCAATCGAGATTTTGGATCTAATTTTTCTGCATAACGCTCAAGACCACAATGGTTAAGATAAGCAATGACTTCTTCTAAAATTCTTCCTTTAGGTAAAGCTACTGTGATCATAAAAGCCCTCCATCTTCAATATTTAAAGCGATTCCAAAAGCATTATCCTCATATTCACCGCCACTTAAAAGTGGCGTATGATAATTAATAAAGGCTTGAAAATATAAACCATTGTAATAGCTTTGTGGTGATTTAAAAGATAAATCAATCATAAATTTAATATTCTCTTTATCTGCTATTTTTTTAATTTCCTTCACCATCTTCAATTCTTTTGAATCAGAAAATTCTTTTTCTAAGAGTGAGAATTGTTCACTAACTCTAGTAGATAACATAATGTATAAAGGATTATCGGCTCCTAATTGTTCTTTTAAAACAGTTAAATTTTTTTCATAGATAAGCGGACGGATTTTTTCTGACAATTGATATTTTCGCATAAACAAATCTATAAATCGATCATTGTTAACAATAAAGGCTGTCAATTTTCTATCTTGCTCATTAGATTTTATTTTAACAAAATCCATATGTAGCTCTATACTTTTTAGAATATCTGATTCGCTCGGTTCATAAAGCTCCACGCCAGCCTGATAAAAGGATTGATAATCCCTGATGACTGAACCAAAATAGCAAAAAAACTTTTCATCAAGAAAGTAACTATCATTATAATTCAATAATGATCTTGTCCAATCACTACGAATCGCATACATTCTTTCATTTCTTTCAAACACCAAACTTGATGGTTGGAATTTTTTATCCGTCATGCGAAATGGCTCGATCATATTAAGATCTATCAATTTATAATTATTATTTGATAATAAAGACATATACTCTATAGCCAAATTAAATTTATCTAATATTTTTTGATTCGACATATTTTTACTCCATTGAAACTTATTTTTTTCTATACTATAATACGTTTACGTTTTATCACTGTAATTGTCTATCGCTTTACTCTGGTAAAGTGATAAAGAGATACTATCAGAGTTCACTTATTGATTCAATAGATAATAAATCTTTTTTTGAAATTGAGGAATATTATGGCAAAAAATTCGATTCAGGATAAAAATTTAGATAATTTGTTTAAAGGCATTTTAGCTTTAGAAAGTATTAATGAATGTTATGCTTTTTTTGAAGATCTATGCACGATAAATGAATTGATTGCTTTAAAGCAGCGTTTTCATGTTGCTTATTTAGTTAAGCAAGAAAAAACCTATCAAGAAATTGCTGCTGCAACGGGTGCTTCGACTGCAACTATTTCGCGAGTCAGACGCGCATTGGAATATGGAAGTGATGGTTATAATATTATTATTGATCGTTTAGTCGATTCTTCAGAATTAAATAATAAATAAGGTTAAATTCATTTTAAAAGCATATAATAGCCTTGCACAGTTTTTGATTGAATATTATTGTTCACTTAACGATTTATTATTTTTTACAATATCGTTTAATTATTAAGAATAGGATTGAATTTTTCAAAAAACTATTATGTTGATTTCACATTTACAATATTTTATAGCAGTTGTTGATACGCAAAGTTTTACAAGAGCTTCCGAAAAATTATTTGTTAGCCAATCCACAATTAGTAAAGCTGTTCGTTCTTTAGAAAAAGAACTACAAACGGTACTTATTAATCCTTATTCTCGCAATCACTTTATTACTAAATCTGGTGAAGTTTTTTATCAATATGCCATAGATGTTTTGAATTATTTAGACGAACGAAAATCTGTTTTAATTACGCAATTGGAAAAAACAGATAGCAAATTAACTCTTGGACTACCACCAACAGCTGGTAGCATTTATTTTTATACTTTTATTTCACGTTTTAAAGATAATTATCCACAAATTGAATTAATCCTTTATGATAAAACCTCAAAATATATTCCAGATATGTTACTTGATGGGGAAATTCAATTAGGAATTGTCATCGAACCTTTCAATGATGATCGTTTTGCTAAAAAAACCGCTTATCAATCAGAGGCTGTATTAGTCGTATCTGATCAACATCCACTGGCTAAGCAAGATGAGGTTGATTTTAGAGAACTCAAAAATGAAAAATTTATACAAATTTCCAAAGAATATATGTTTTACGATGTCTTTTTAGATTTTTGTGCTTCAGCAGGCTTTAAACCACAAGTCATATTTGAGAATTATCATTGGGATTTGGTTTTTGAAATGGTAACAATCAATCGAGGCGTGACTATTTTACCTAAACCTTTAGTTGATAAATTTTCTCCAGATAATGTTCATGCCTTGAAATTAAAAAACCCAACATTTCCCTGGTCAATGACTATAATTTACCCCCAAAATGCATTAGTGACAAAACCTATGCAAAATTTTATTTCTTTAATTCAAAACTCAGATCAAAAATAATTTCATCATCCTATTCTAATAACAAAATAAATGTCTCATTTGTCTTTAAAACATTGAACTCTGCTCTCTGATAATTTCACATTCTATATTCATTATTTTCATTATGAATTGTATTCATACCTCATGAATTATTCATATCACACAAAAATATAAGTTAAGTTATACTAAATTCATGAAAAGCGACTAGTCCTTG
>DIRM01000034.1:0-15836 GCA_002427545.1 Mageeibacillus sp. UBA5436
TAGTTTTTGATATAATTATATTGTTTTGTGTAAAATATTTTCTGATATATACCATCAAGTAATATATAATCAGATAGACAATCAACAAAAAACTTACAATACAAGGAATACTATGAGCGAAAAAATAAACAAAGAACATGTTATTTTAGAAAAAGAAATCAAGAGGCGCCGTACTTTTGCCATCATTTCGCATCCAGATGCCGGTAAGACTACAATGACTGAAAAATTATTATTATATGGGGGTGCTATTCATTTAGCAGGTACAGTAAAAGGTCGTAAAGCTGCTCGTCATGCCACCTCTGATTGGATGGATATTGAAAAGCAAAGAGGTATTTCAGTTTCTTCTTCTGTTTTACAATTTGAGTACCAAAATTATTGTGTCAATATATTAGATACACCTGGTCATCAGGATTTCTCAGAGGATACTTATCGAACGCTTTGTGCCGCTGATGCCGCAATTATGATGATTGATGGTGGTCGCGGTGTTGAAGAACAAACAATCAAGTTATTTGAAGTTTGCCGTTTACGTGGTATCCCTATTTTTACTTTTATAAATAAAATGGATCGTGCCGCCAAATCGCCTTTTGATTTGATGGATGAGTTAGAAAAAGTTTTGGGTATTTTTGCTGTACCTATTAATTGGCCTATTGGTACAGATGGAGATTTTCAAGGCGTTTTTAATCGTAAATTAAATCGTATTGAATTATTTGACGATCAAAACAATGATCATGGTGCAAAGATGGTCAGTGTGAAAATTTCTGATTTAGAAGATCCCAGTTTGGCTGATCAAATTGGGGATTATTATCATAAAAAATTAATTGACGATATTGAATTACTTGATATTGCTGGTGATGATTTGGACTTAGATAAAGTAGCCAAAGGTGAACAAACGCCCTTGTTTTTTGGTTCTGCACTTACTAATTTTGGCGTTGAATTCTTCTTACAGGAATTTTTGAAAATGTCACCTTCACCTACAGCCCGTAAATCAAATATTGGTTTGATTGATCCAATCGATAATCCTTTTACTGCTTTTGTTTTTAAGATTCAAGCTAATATGAATCCTGAGCATCGAGATCGTATAACCTTTATTCGTATTTGTTCTGGTAAATACGAAAAAGAAATGGTTGTTAAAAATGTCAGATCAGGTAAGCAATTAAAACTTTCACAGCCTCAGCAATTTATGGCTCAAGATCGAACGTTTGTTGAAAATGCCTATGCAGGAGATATCATTGGCTTATTTGATTCTGGCCAATTTCGAATCGGTGACACTTTAACAATTAACCAAGATTTAAATTTTGAAGATATTCCAGTATTCCCCCCAGAACATTTTGCTCGGGTTAACGCTAAAGACTCAATGAAACGCAAACAATTTCAAAAAGGTATTAATCAATTAGCTGAAGAAGGAGCAATTCAACTTTATCAGCAATATGACATTGGTACAGAAACTTACATCATTGGTGTGATTGGTGTCTTACAATTTGATGTTTTAGAACATCGTTTAAAAAATGAATATAATGTTGACTTAATGATACAACGTTTGCCTTATCATGTTGCACGCTGGGTTGCTTGGCAAGATACTGACAAAAAAATTGATCCTAATGATATCATCATTGCTTCTAATAATCTTTTAGTTGAAGATCAGTCACATAATTCCGTTATTTTATTTGAAAGTAAATGGTCAACTTCTTGGGTTGAACAGCAAAATCCCGGTCTAATTTTGGAGACAATCAAAAATGCAGCTATTTAATAGCTGCATTTCATGGTCTATTTGATATCTATTCAATATTTAATTAATCCAAAAGAAATTCTTCTAATTTAGAAATTAAATCATTTATTTCTGCATAAATAATCTCTGGCGTTGCCTTGGTTGAATTCGTCGAAATAGGTGCCGTTAAACCGCTTTCTTCACTCACTAAGTTCATAATCTGATAAAAAGGTTTTCTCTTAATTTTATTTTTAGGGAAAATGGCTTCTGCCATAGTTTGTGAAGACAGAAGTGGATGTTCAATCACAGGGATAATGATTTTTTCAGCATCATATTGAGTTTTATTATTTTGGCTTAATTGTTCTAATACTAGGGCAGTATAAGGATCCATTAAATAATCTGTACGCAAATACCAATCTTCAATTTGTTTATTGGCACGTTTATTAGAGATACTTGCCGTTTTAATCACGTTTTTAAAATCTCTTAATATGTTGATTAAAGTTTCATTTTGATTGCCTGTTGTTTCAATTAAAGCTTGTTCTGTTTTTTCTACATCTCGGTTTACTATCTCAAAAATAAAACGTTCAAGATTCGTAAAATATATTTGATCTAAACCTTCTGTATTTGTTTTAAAAAATTTACGATTTTCTTTTAAGATTCCTTTTTGTAGAAAATCGACAATTGAATTATTTTGATTGGTTGTTAAGCATAAAGTAGAAATTGGTAAGCCCATTTCTTTTAGTAAAATACTCACATATAAAAAATCCAAATTATTATTAGGAAATGCAAAAGTAAAATCATCAGAACCGTTTAATTGTTCTTGTTCTATTAAATCTAAATAAGCAGAAATTAAAATGATGATTAAAGCGATATAATATGCAAAGTTTAGACTACCCATATGATATATAAATTTATTTTCCGCATTTATTTTTTTTCTTAATTCAGTATTCCAAAAGATTTTTTCTGCTATTTTTTCAAATTCACGAATATCAGCTTTAATCCTAAAAACACTCAATTTATTTTGTTCAGTAAATTCATCCGTGAAGTCAATTATTTTATTAGATAAATTTGAATCAGATAATTTATCTGTATCTTTATTAATTTTCAAAACAGAATCTTCATTTTCAAAAGCTTCTGCATTTTCTATAAGATTATCATCCTCAGAATTTTCAAAATTCGAGGATAAGCTATCATTTAGATTTTCTTCAACTCGTTCTTTTTGATAACGATTTTCATTCCAAACATATTGCATCTCACGCAATGTGAAATTATTGGTATTACGGCTGTTTATAAGAAGTAAAGGAATATATTTTTGAGGATCAAAATCTAAGGCTAGCAAGGATTTTGTGTTTGCATTTTTTTCATTACTTAATAAATACCATTTCTCATCATCCTTTGAAAGTTGCTGAATAATTGAAAGTAAAAAACTATTTATAAAATCTAAATAAGAACCAGTCTTGCCATTATCCATAAAAACAAAAAGTGGATTTTCTAAGTATGGGTTTAAAGTTTTACTTTCAGGTAAAACGCCATTTTCAAAATCTTGACGCCAAGCCGTTTCACATATATCTGAAATTTGATTTTCATTCAAATCAACAGCAAATAAACCGAAAATCTTTTTAGCTCTTTCTAAAAAATTTAACGGTATAAGACTATTCAGAAATTCATCCGAAAGCAAAGGCATTGTTTCTGGGACAAAGTATCCTCCTTCAATCGGAACATTGATTCTCATCATTTCAGTAAAGCTATATAATTGTTTTTGATTGCGAGTTGTTTGATATTGCATTCTTCACCATCTCTTTTTTGCTTTGTACGATATAATTACTTATTCATTATCGCTAAATTTCGATAAATAATCCTTCAACAATTGATCAATTTCTGTATCATCTTTAGCTCTATTAGTAATTTCTTTTTCTAACCATTGCAATTGTTCTTCTGTTTGACCTTGTCGTCCCAGACTATTTAAAATGGCTGGCCTAATAGCAAAATAAAAAATAAGAAAAATGATAGTAGCAACGCTAATTAAAGTAATAATAAAGCGTCGATCAGAAATCTGTTTTTCTTTTTTAATTTCTTCATTTAAATCAATAGGATTTTCATTTCCCAATTTTTTATTTATAGCATTGATCTCAGATTTGCTTAATAAATCTGAAGTTTGTTTATCCGTTGCTTTAATTAATACATTATTTAAAGCCGTTGAAGTTTTATGTTTAGATGTATTTTTCTTTTGTGAATTAATTTGACTTAAATTATTTTTATGTATTTTTATTTCTCGATTAATAACGACAAATTGCTCTTGTAACATATTCGCCATTTCATCGCTAATATCAAGTAAGGAAACTCTTTTTAAATAGACTAAGGCTTCTTCATAATTTCCATTTTGAGCCAAAGAAATACCATATATATGAGAAGGTTCTGGAAACATCGGATAATCATCAGCAATTGTTCGCATTAATTCTATTGCTTCTGCCCCATTATTTTTATCTTTTAACATTTTCAAGGCACGATTATAAGTTGATACTGCTTTTTTTGCTTTTTCTGGAGTTGCAAAATAATCAGCTTGTTCCGCATCTAAATAATTAAAGAATTTAAAATATTTCTGCCAGTTCAAAGGTCCTTCCCCTCCGTCAATGCAATTAATCCAGGTCTAATATTGCCAATTAAATGCTGTGAACCAAAAACAACTAAAGGCAATTGATTGGCTTTTGCTAGATCAAAAGCATATTGGGTTGCGAGGTTTCTATCTTGCGAATAAAAGACCTTATTATTATATATAGAAAATGAATCTTTTGGCAATTGACCATCAAGTATTTGAGTACTAACCTTAATATCTTCTTGTTGATTATTAAGAATTATTCGTATTTTTTCTGCAAGTTTATCAGCTGATAATTTTCCCTCAAAATCAGGTTCTGTACAAATCACTTGAGCAACATGATATAAATTTGAAGAAAGGAAAATCTCTAGCATTTTTTGATAATCTTTATTAGCTAATGCACCAAATAAAACGATTAATTTTCGTCCTACTAAAAATTTTTCTAAATGCTTTTTAAGACCTTGTACGCCTTGTGGATTATGTGCACCATCTATAATTATAGATGGTTCTTTGGATAAACATTCTAATCTTCCTGGCCATTTTGTCATGGCAAGACCATCTTCAATTGTTCTCGCATCTAAGAATTGTCTTGCCGTTTCTATTGCAATTGCCGCATTATGCGTTTGATAATCACCACCAAATTGTATATGGAACGGCCCCATATCTTGATAAAAAAAGGATTGTTCCGAAACATAAGAAGACACGATTTCTATATCAGCTTTTTTAACTATTTTTAAAGGAGAGTCAATTTTTTCTGCTTGTTCTTGAATTATTTTTGTTGCTTGTTCTGCGTCCTTTTCTGATAATTCAGTATCAAAAGGATCATACAAAATCGTGGGAACGTCCTTACTCATAATACCAACATTCTCAGCCACTATTTCAAGAATTGATTTGCCTACACGTTTTGCAGGAGCATAACTTAATGCAGTAATAATTGAAGCAATTTTATTTTCAACAACATTCGTTGAATCTAGCGTGCCACTTAGGCCTGTTTCTAGGATGAGCAAATCACATTTTTTTTCAGCAAAGTAAATAAATGCTGCTGCAGTTATCATTTCTAGCTCTGTTGGTACATCATATCCTTTGGCTTTCATTACTTCTATTTCAAAAGCAACGACAGCCATGATTTTCGCAAAATTATCCTCAGATATTTCTGCACTCTCAGGATCTGAATAAATTTTCTTTATTCCTTTTTTGCCATCAAGGATTCGAATTCGTTCTTTATAATTAGACAGATAAAATGAAGTAAAAAGTCCAACCTTTTTATCCGAGGATGCTGCAATAAAAGCACACATTGCACTTATGCTACCTTTGCCATTAGTTCCAGCCACATGAATAACAGGACAAGCATTTTGTGGATTTCCTAATCGTTCTAACAATTGTCTGAGTCGATCTAAATCTGGTCTAAGAGCAAATTCTCTTGTTGAAGTTAAAAATTCAACTGCTTGATCAAATGACCATTCATTGTTATTTTTTTTGTTATTTTCATGTTTTTGATAAAGCATGCAATCACCTATTTAAGAATTCTTATTTTCTATAATTGTTTTTTTTGTCCAAATGTGAGAAAACCAAAAATTTTCCAACTAGGTAATTACCAATGACAACAAAAACTGAGCCTATGATTTTTATGATTTGAAAATCATATTTAAAAATACGAATGGTAGGATTAAAATGCAAAACATTAATCATTAATTCCATAATACCATGTTCAAAAATAGTAGAAATCACGATTCTTGAAACAAAGAAATAAAGAATTTCAGGTAAAATATTCGCTTGGGATTTAAAGACAAATTTTCTATTTAATATATAGGCCAATACGATCGACAAAATTATAGAAATAAAATTAGCTAATCGCCAATTCTCACCATTCCATGTCGTTATCAAAAAAGAGTAAATAATCCAATTTGTTAAGGTAACAATTACTCCCGTAATAAGATAGATAATAAACTCTCTAGACAAGAATCTATCTTTAAAACTCTTTTTTATCAAAAATCTTTGCCTTCCTATCTCGGCCTAAATTTTCCGTGAAAAATCATAAAGCCAAGTGCACCCATTGAACTAAGAGCTATCAATGCTAAGCCTCCCATAATTACAATATTATGTATTTCTGATTCTTCATCTGTCAATTCGAAAGCTTTTTCTTGTCTAGCTTGTTTCTCTTCTTGATTTTCGAGCTCGTTAGTTTTGGTAATTTTACTATCGCTTTCAGTTTCTTTTGTATCTTCATTACTCATGGTTGGTTCTGTGCTTTTCGTTTCTAGATTTGTTAAAACAAGTTCTTTAGAAACAGTTTTCGCAGTGGAACTATCATGTTCTAAATTCTCGCTTTGAGCAGATGTTGTTTGCTCAGTTGACTGAGTCGTATTTTGATTAACAATATTAACATTCTCTTTGTCGATTTCTATTGTTAATGACTTCATCGTTTCTTCATTCGTTTGTGTAATGGTTGGTTCTGTATTTTTTATTGTATTAGTTTGCGTCGATTCAGTGTTACCACCATTAGCATTGGCTTTATCATCCCCTGTTGAACTAGGAGTCGTTGGCTCTTCTGTTTTAGTGGTTGTTGTTGAAGTTGTTGGCTCTTCTGTTCTATTGGTTGTTGTTGAAGTTGTTGGTTCTTCTGTTTTAGTGGTCGTTGTTGAAGTCGTTGGTTTTTCTGTTTTATTGGCTGTTGTTGAAGTTGTTGTTTCTTCTGGCTCTAAATAACTAGATTCTGTTGGTACAAAGGGTTCGTCTGGATCTGTTGGATCTGGAACAACAATACCAGGATCTGTTGGTATTTCTGATGAATTATTATTCATAACAGAAAAGGTTATTTCATTATTTACAATTGGTAATTGCATTGGAATATCGGTAATCGAGCCATAACCAATTTTGGGATTTAATAATTGTATCGATGCTGGTCCAGACATGTTATCTTTGGCTATTAAAGTGAAAATTGCAATCGTCCTATCAGTGTATGGATTGGCTGCATCTTTAACGAAATTACTGATTGTATATTCTCCAGTTTTTTCATTTTTATAAATGGCTTCTTCACCAAAAACAAGACCAGAAACCACTTCAAATCTATCTGGATCAAATGAAATTCCAATAGTAGCTGATGTAACACCCGTGCCAGTATAATTGTTTATCGCAACTGTAAATTGCTCACCAATTGCAATTTCTGTTTTTGAGATCATAAAATGTACTTGATCTATTGGTTCATCTGTCAAATCTTCATAATCAATTTGAGGATTTTGATTATTGGGTACTTGTTCATTATTAGCCAAAACTTTTGTAACAGAAAATATAAATATAAAATTCAAGCTAAGAATTATTAATAAAAATGTTTGAATGTATTTTTTCATAATCTTTTCCTTATTGATTTAAATTCGCATTTAAATTTTGATCTATATCGATATAACCACATATATAACGCATCATCAGATCAACATCAAAAATATCTACCTCAGCATCTTGTAAAACATTAGCTGCTGAAAGGTTAACATCATTTAATTGAAGATAATTAGATAAATGTCGCATTAAAGTATCAACATCTAGAATGTCTATAAAGCCATCACCGTTAATATCACCTAAAAGGATAAAGGTATATGTTCCGACTATTTCATCATCCTTTTTTTGATATAATAAGTCACCTGTAGCTAGCTTGCCTGTTGGCTTTTCTTGACCATCAGCTGAAACAATAGACAGACTTGTACCATCAACCGTTTTAATGTTTTGTTTGGCATTTTCTGCTAAATCAAGTCCTGATTTCTCATCTAAACCATAAATATAACCATTCGGTTGAATTTGATAAACGTCACTTTGCACTTTTTCGACTTCATGCTCCATTTGTCCTTGATAATTAATAATAATTTCATAAAATCGCTGTGTGCCATTTGTGGCTGTTACTGTCAATTTAATTGCATTTCTCCCCAGCTGTAATGTATAAGTCCCTATTCCATCAATTGTGGCATAGGGATTATAAGAATTTGCATTTAATGTAATTGTATTATTCGGAACATTGAGATCAAATTCATATTGATAGATAGAAGTTTGAAACCCTGGCAGTAAAGCATCATCAATATAAATTGAGCGCAACCAGTTATTAGGAGTACCACTTATTTCCCCTGGATAAGGCGAATTCATTTCAGGAATTGAAGAAAAGACTGGAATTAAAAATTCTTTTGCTTCGCCTAAATTTCCTTGATTTTTATAAGCATTATACATATTAGTTGCATCTGTAGAAGGAGAAATAATTGCTGTCATATATTGATGCAAATAATTCAAATTATGCAGCAGATCAAATTTTTGTAGATAAGGTGTATTTTGATAATTATTAATATAATCTTCACCTATAAAAATACTTCCGCCAATAATAGCTTTTTCTTGTGAAGTCCAAGGCAATCGTAAAAGCTCTCGCCTTGCTGGATTATTAGATTCTCCATCACGCGCATAGTACAAACCATTTATAAGAGGATTCGTCGAACTTCCAAAAGCTCCAATACTATAAAAATTGTAATAGCCTTCTAGACCAGGCACAACGCCACTGGTTGCATCTGAGCCCTGTGCACCCACTTCTACCTTAGTTCTGGAAATCAAATGATAAGGTGATACTTGAGAAATTTCTGCAGCTTGCATATAGGCATTCAAATAATAATCCGAATCCATAAAAGTACCTGCTAATAATTTTGCTGCACCCTCACTAGTATGAATTTCTGGATTATAGCTTAAACTTTCAAACATAAAAATTTGACTTTCATCTAAGGAGTTTCGAGGATCCATATAATAAGATATCGCTTCTTTACTGGCAGCAACCCAACCTGGTTCGTATTCAACCCAAGTATTTGTTTCTTTATTAAAGTCCTTTGAAGCAGTGGATTTAAAACTGTCTGGATAAGAAGAAGGAATGTAATTGATTGAACCTTCTGGTCTATATTGATTATTGAGCATTGAATCAAAACTTGTATTAATCTTTAAAGCTGTAAATTTCCAATTCGGATATTTTTTATGGAGCTCACGTAAAGCTTGACGATATGATGATGGAAAGCCTTGTTCATTAAGATATTGCTCAAATTCTTGATCATCAGCAACAGATGGTAATTCTGGTGACCAGCCTTGAATCGTAACGTATTGTGCAGAAACATAACCATCTAGATTATTATAATCAATACGATACCAAGTAGTGTCCCCATCAATCTCTTCGCCTAATACATTTTCTAATAATAGTACTTCTTCACCATCTTGAATAGATCCAATTGGTGTTGAATTTCTATTCGGCTCAGGACGGATATTAAGACTCGGATAAACATTGATAATAGCTTCAACTGGAAAAACCATTTCAGCTTGTGTATCACGACTAAGAAAAAAGACAAGAGGAATGATGCTTATAATTAAGAACACCGCAATAACGGTCTTAATATTTTTATTCTTTTCATTATGATTATTTTTGAAGTGCATGTAGATACCCTTTATCTTATCGTTAAGTATTTCTCTTGTTTTGATATTTTATCATCAAAAAACATGTGAAATAGGATAAATAAGGTATTTCAGCAATACTTATTCTATTTGTAACAATGATGCAATACTGTTTTATTTAGGTAATATTTTAGTAATCTTATTGATTCTAATTTTGTAATTGATCTAAACTTAATTCATAAGTAGGCATAATATTTTCTAAGAAGAAATTGACTTCATCAGATTGATAAGCTTTTAGTTTTTCTTTTGTGGAAATAGCAGCTTCATTAAATTCCCGATTTCCCAATTTAAGTTCGTTTACACATTTAATATATGCGGATAAAGTATCTGCATATTTCACAAATTTTAAAATGGTTATTTTCTGTTTTGAATCGGCTGTTAATTCATCTTCATTATTAAAGTATTTTGCATATTCCTGTCTTAATTTTTCTGGTAATTGTTCCAATAAGACATTATCTGCATAAGATTCAACTATTTTATATTGTTCTTTAATGCCTGGATTAAAATATTTTATCGGTGTTGGTAAATCTCCTGTGATGATTTCGCTTGCATCATGATAAAGAGCAAAAAGAACGGCTTCACCAGGATCTAATTGGGGTTGATTTTCTGGAAAATATATTTTGCGAATGGTAATCAAAGCATGCACCAATAAAATAACATCAAAGGTATGCTCTTTGAGATTTTCTTTTTCAAGATTATTCATCAAAGACCAACGCTCAATGTATTTCATCCGATCTAACATTGCAAAGAAAGTATTTTTTTCTTTTTCCATAATCATTCCATCCCTTAATATCTCTTAATTTCTCTGAATATTTAAAATTTCTTTAGAATATGATCAAACTTGAAAAATTTGTTTGAAGGTTTCTTGAGCAAAATGATCCGTCATGCCAGCAATATAATCAACGACTTTTCTATAAATATTAGCACCTTTTTCTGGATATTTAATCAGATATTCAGAAAAATTCTTAAAGACAAAATTGTTCTCTGCTTCTTTTTGCAATCTGTCTGGATAATTAGCGTACTCAAGAAATATTTCAAATAATCCTTGAACTATATTACGAACCGTAAATTCATAACGTTGAATTCGTTCTGAACGATAAATATTACGTAAATTATTATTAAGTAATTCTTCCATCGCCTGACCTTTTTCGCGCGATAAGATAATGGCATCTTGATCAAAGCTATGTTCAACGATATCAAAAACCAAGGTATTAATAATTTCTGAATTCGAACTACCCAATTCAGATTTTAAGTCAAGTGGTAAATGATCAAATCCGAGTAATCCTGCTCTTGAAGCATCTTCAATATCTCTGCCAACATATGCTATCTTATCTGCCATTCGCACCACACAACCCTCCAAAGTCGCAGGTGGTTTATGTATGGTAGCATCTTCTATTAAATCTTCTTCTCTTTTTTTGCGATTAGGAGAAAGTTCAAATTCATTATATTTCTCACCACAATGAGATACGATGCCATCTCTAACTTCAAAACTTAAATTTAAGCCAAATACACCTTGTTGACGATGTGCTAAAAGGTCAACTACCCTTAAACTATGTAATTCATGTTGAAAGGTAAAACCGGCTTGATGTTTATCTAGACAAGCTTGTAACTCTCGCTCTCCTGTATGACCAAAAGGTGTATGGCCAATATCATGACCTAAAGCAATTGCTTCAATTAAATCAACATTTAAATTTAAAGCTTTGCCTATTGTTCCAGCAATATAATTAACATAAAGAACATGCTCCATACGGGTGCAAATATGATCATTGCGTGGATCGAAAAAGACCTGAGTCTTTTGTCTGAGACGACGAAAATCTACAGAATACAATATTCTGCCCATATCTCTTTCAAAAGGTGTACGAACATGGCAATCTGCTTCTGGTATTTTTCTACCACGGCTCTTGCTGCTGGGACAAGCGAAAGGACTTAATTGTTCTAATTCTTTACGCTGTTTTATTTTTCTTGGCATGGCCTGCATAGCAATCTCCTTAAATTTTCAACTGCTAATCTTTTATTGCTTCAAGAGGTGCGGAACTTGCCATCATCCTTTTTAAGCCACTTTTAAATTTTATACTCAATATGGCATCATTTACAACATAATCTATTTTTTCTAAAGTACCGATACCAAATTTCTTATGTTCAAATTGTTGACCTTCTTCTAAATTAGCTAAATCAATTCCATTGTCTTTATTTATCGATTTTTGCGGTCTCGGATTAAGTCCAAATGAGCCCAATGTTTTTGATTTTTTACCTGGTGAATTTTTTGAATAAAGCCTAGAATCCGGTATTGAACTAGAACCAGAATTCAATCCATAATTTGAACCATAACTGGATCCGGATTGATAATAGGTTTTTGCACCAAAAGCATTGCTTGAAGAAGCTTGATTCGTGCGTGCACCGCCAACTTCTCGAATATATTCATTTGGAATTTCTGAAAGAAAACGTGATACAGGATTATATCTAGTATGACCATAGAGTAAACGCATTTGCGCTGTGGTTATATGTAAATATTTTCTAGCCCTGGTCACAGCGACATAAGCAAGACGACGTTCTTCTTCTAATTGTTCTGGATCATCAAATGATCGATAACCTGGGAAAACACTTTCCTCCATACCAATCAAAAATACGGCATCAAATTCAAGACCTTTTGCTGAATGAACTGCCATCATACGAACCGTATTATCGGCTTCTTCTTGATCAAGATCAGAATAAAGGGCTGTTTGTTCCAAAAAATCTTTTGTTAAGCGAATTAAAGTCAGGTCCTCATTATAAGAATCTTGTTCATCTTTGCTTAAATCGGGAATATTCATCTCTTCCAGACTAGCTTCCATCTTTTTGATTTGTTCTAATTCTTCTTTAATTTTATCTGTAAACTCAATGGCATCAGAAATAATTTCTTGTAGATTTTCAACCCTTGTATAGGCATCCTCATTACCTTGTTTTTCTTGTTCTTCCAATTCTTTTAAAAGGCCACTTTGAGCCAAAATTTCTCTACAAAAATCAGGAAATGAGATTTTGTCTTGGATCAGTATTTGACGCAAATTAGCAATCAAATTTGCAAATTCTGTCAAATTAGATGAAGCTCTAGAAAGTTCAGGATATTGATTCACATCAACAATAATTTGCATCATGGATACATTTTCTTGAGCAGCTAATGCTCGTATCGTTTCAATTGTTTTATTCCCAATACCACGTTTTGGAACATTAATAATACGCATTAATGCAAGTTCATCATTTTCTGAAAAAATGACACGCATATAAGCTAGAAAATCACGAATTTCTTTACGATCATAAAAGCGTAAACCGCCATAAATATTGTATTGAATACCTTGTTCACGTAAAGCAAATTCTAAGTTTCTGGAAAGAGCATTAACACGATATAAGATACCAATTTCTCCAGGTTTTATAGGATCATTTTTACGATTAATTAAACGTCTGATTTCAGAAGCAACATATCTTGCTTCATCATAATGGCTTTCCGCTAAATAAAAATTAATAGGTTCGCCTGTTTTATGATTTGTCCATAAGCGTTTATCGGTTCTGCCTTCATTACTTTTAATAATCGCATTGGCAGCACCTAAAATATTTTTGCTTGAGCGATAATTCTGTTCTAATTTGATAACCTTACTATTTTTAAAATCTTTTTCAAAGTTTAAAATGTTTTGAATATTTGCCCCACGAAAACTATAAATAGATTGATCATCGTCACCCACTACACAGATATTTTTATATTTTCCACAAAGTAATTTGACTAATAAGTATTGCACATGATTTGTATCTTGATATTCGTCAACTAGAATATGTTTAAATCGTGTTTGATAAGCCTCTCTGATATCTGAGTTTTCTTCCAATAGTTGCACAGCAAATAATAAGATGTCATCAAAATCCATGCTATTTCCGCGCAACATCATCTCTTGATAATGTTTATAAATCTCAGCAATTTGTTTTTGCAAATAATCATTTCCAGCAGATTTCTCCATTGTCTGCCAATCGATTCGCTGATTTTTTGCCGAACTAATTTTATTATGTGCGGTTTTAACATTGATATGTTTTTCATCTATGTTTAATTGTTTAAAAATATCTTTAATTAATCTTTGCTGATCATCCGTATCTAAGACTGTAAAATTGGGCTGGAAACCCAAACGTTCAGCATGCTGTCTTAAAATTCGTAACATCATGCTATGGAAAGTACCTATCCACATTCCCCTGGCTTTAAGTCCAATCAATTGCTCCGTACGTTCGCGCATCTCTTTTGCGGCCTTATTTGTAAAAGTAATAGCCATAATTTGGCCAGGCCAAATGCTACATGCTTCAATTAAATAAGCAATACGATATGTGATAACTCTAGTTTTACCTGAGCCAGCACCTGCCAAAATGAGCAAAGGTCCTTCTTTATGTAAAACGGCTTCTCTTTGTTGTGGATTTAAATTTTCAATTAACTTTTCTATTTCTTGTTCTGGCATATACTCTCAATTTTTCTTTTCTTTTTTACTATTTATTTGATTTTTTTGATATTTTATGAAAATCAAAACTCAAATATGAAATTCTAATTTTCAGACTATTTTAACATATACAATTTGTTTTCTCCTTGAATTATTCATCTAATAGATTTTATGCTTTTTTATAATTCTATAATTATTTTATTTTTATTGAATTCATCAAATATTTGCGAATTAAAATCGCTCCGGTAGGAGCGATTTTGAATATAATTTAAAGATAATTATTTGAAGTAATTAGAGTAAAGGATTTTTTAATATTCCAGTTCAATCCAGCCATAATTGTTATCACCGCGTCTTTTATAGACCATATTGACCATTCCCGTGTCAACATTTAAGAAAGCAAAGAAATCATGTCCTAACATTTCCATTTGTAAAGTTGCTTCTTCTTCATCCATCGGTAAAATTGGATATGCCTTGTGTCTCGAAATTTTAGAACTAGATTCTTCTTCATATTCATCGGGGATCTCTTCAGCAAAATATTGTTTCATATAGCTAAACTGTTTGCGTTGTTTTTTTATTTTGCTTTTGTTTTTGCGAAACTGTCGTTCTAAAACATCTATCGCATCTTGCAGAGCAGAGCGGACGTCTTGGGCAACACTTTCAGCACGATAAAAATGGCGATCAATATGAATTGTGATTTCTAATTTGAGTTGATCTTGAAAAGGTGATAATTTGACTTCAGCTTTTGCATTGTCATCAAAATAGCGATCAAATTTGGATAATTTTTCCTCTATCATCGCCTGCATATTTTCGTTGACCTTAACCCCTTTACCTACAATATTGATTTTCATTATGTTTGCTCCCTTCAAGTTTCTTTTATCATTAGTTAAAAGAAACAATGCTTACAACTAAAAATAAATTTAGTTTATATATGTATTATACATAAACATACAGCAATTTTTAAGTCTATTTTGCATAATTTTCATAATTTACGGAATATAAAGTAAATTAAAAGCAGATAAATTTTATTTCAAAATGTGAGGATAGTAGATGGCTATATTTCATTCAGAAAAGGTAAATCTTCTACAAAATCTAAATCTTCCAATTCAGAATGACGAAAACCACAACTTGCCTGACAGCTAGAACAAGCTGAAGCAGAACAGGAATCAGGTATCTCCGTTTCAGATAATAATTCTGGAACTTCAACATCTTTTTGTTTTTCAATCAATTCTTGAATGGTCATTTGATGAAGACTTTCAAACCATTCAGAAAATTCTTTTAATGTTGGTAATGAACTAAGTTTTACAATTTCACCATTCAATATAGTGATAGGAAAAATAGAATCATTGGTATTATACATGGCATCAAAGACAACTTTTTCAGTTAAAAAACGACCTGGTGAATTTTGAAAACTAATCATCTCAAAATTAACGCCTTCTCTTTTTGCAATATCAGCAAAAATCAAAAATTGAATATACTGATTTTTTTGAGAAGTCGGTACATAATATGGCAATGTATAGAATATTTTTAAAAAGTTAGCCATTTATTCCCTTTCCTTTCTATTTGTTTTCCTTTTTTACAATTTACAACATATTGGAAGATAAGATGGTAACAATTAATACTTCTGTTAATTAAAAATTGA
>DIRM01000034.1:16015-23690 GCA_002427545.1 Mageeibacillus sp. UBA5436
AAAAATTGATTTGTAAAATCTTGTAAATTTCCACTAATCCATTGATAATAGCATTAATTGTATTTAAATTGTTCTAGACAAATGATGAGGTAAACATGAAGAATATAACTTTTTATAATGATGTTTCAATGCCAATTATTGGCTTAGGTGTTTTTCGTATTGATAAAAATCAAATGAATCAAGCTATTTCATCCGCTTATGATATTGGTTATCGTCATTTTGACACAGCTCAAATGTATGGTAATGAAATTGAATTAGGTTTCGCTTTAAAGGAATTAAAAGTTAATCGTGCCGATTATTTAATTACTACAAAAATAGACAATGTGAATCAAGGCTATGAATCTACTCTTAAAGCTTTTCAACAATCCTTGAAAGACTTACAAACAGATTATATTGATCAACTTTTAATTCATTGGCCTGGCCAAGATCCAAAAAGAACTTTGGAAACTTGGAAAGCTTTTGGAAAAATTTATGATGAAGGTTTAGCTCGTGTGATTGGCGTTAGTAATTTCACTATTAGACATTTGCAAATTTTAGATTATTCCAATATCAAGCCAATGAGTAATCAAATCGAGCGAAATCTTTTGCAAAATGAAAATGATATTATGCCTTATTTAAAGGCCCAAAACATAATACCAATTGCTTGGTCACCACTTGGAAGGGGTAATATTCATTTTCCTTTTATAGAAGAATTAGCAGAAAAATATAATAAGACGGCAGCACAAATTGTTTTACGTTGGAATATTGATAGTGATGTCATGATTATTCCAAAATCAATCCATGCAGAAAGGCAAGCCGAAAATTTTGATCTTTTTGCTTTCGAATTAAATCAAGATGAAATTGAACAAATTAATAAACTTCACACGGGTGAAAGAATTTCTTTTGATCCTGAAACTTACGATTTTTAAATTTCAAAAAGCTACAAATATTAAAATTTATGTGAAATAATTGATTTTTAAAAATGAGATAGATTAGCGTCTATCTCATTTTTATTATTGAATATGATTAGAATTAATTATAATGATTGACTGAATTCATATGCCTCTTTAATCTGCTCAGAACTCAGCTGTGAAATATAGCCACTAACACCTAAAAATTTAGATACATAAGAATTAACAGGCTTTTCTATCAATTCTTTGGCATTGCCTTTTTGAATTAATTTACCTGCTTGCATAATACATATTTGATCACCTAAATAAAAAGCTTCGCGTATATCATGAGTAACAAAAATAATTGTTTTTCCCAAAGTCTGATTTAATTCTTTTAATTGCATTTGTAATTTACGGCGATTAATATCATCAACTGCGCCAAAAGGTTCATCCATTAAAATAATATCTGGATTATTTGCAAAACCTCTAGCAACACCAATTCTTTGTGCTTCACCACCACTTAATTGAGATGGATAGCGATCTAAATATGAAGAATCAAGCCCCATTAAAGTAATTAATTGATCGGCAATTTCATTTTTTTCTGTTTCTGATTTTTTTTGCAAAGAAAGAACATAAGTGATATTTTCCCGCACTGTCAAATGTGGAAATAAACCAGTTTGTTGGATCACATATCCTATTTTACGACGTAAAAGAATAGGATCCATACCTTGAATATTTTCGCCTTGTATTTTAATTTGTCCAGAATCTGGTTCTATCAAACGATTTGTTAATCTTAAAAGTGTCGTTTTACCGCTACCTGATTCACCTAATAAAACAACGAATTCACCTTTATTAATTATTAAATTAATTTGATTTAAGACATATTCATCATCAAATTTTTTGGAGATATTTTCAAATTCAATAAAACTATCCACTATTTCAACAATCCTTTTTCAATCAGAAAATCTTTTGCAATATCTTCATGAACTTTACCTTCAACTTGAGCTTCATAATTTAATTTTTGCATTTCTTGATTATTAATCAGACCTTCAGTTAATTTTAAAACATCTTCTAATTCTGGATATTTTTCTAAAATCTCTTCTCGAATAACAAATGCTGCATCATAAATAGCAAAAATTTGTTTATCATCCTCTAAAGATTTCACTTTGTTTTCACTCAAATAACCATCGGTCGTGAAAGCAGTGGTTGCTTGTATTTTATCTTCAACACAAGCTTGATATTTAATACCAATATCAATATCATCTGTTTGAGCAAAATTCATGCCATATTGTTCTTCAATATAAGGAAAGCCATCTGCTCTTTCATAAAAATCGCCATTGGCTCCAAATATTAATTGATCGCTCACAGCAGCTAAATCACTAATTGTGTTTAAATTGTATTTCTCGGCAGTCGAATTATTAACAATAATAGTATATGTATTATTAAATCCAATTCTTGAAGACCAAGTTAAATTATATTTATCTTCATATGATTTTTTAACTTGATTGTATAGCTCTTCTGAATCATTTAAGGGTTCTTCTTTTAAAATAGTCATCCAGCCTGTACCAGTGTATTCTGGGAAAGCGTCTATTTCTGCATTCATAATCGCTTCATGTAAAATAGGCGTCGCTCCAAGTTCAAACTGTCTAGTTACAGAAATATCTGTATTTTTTTCTACTAAAAGAGCTAATATTTCACCTAAAATAATACCTTCTGGCATTGGTTTAGAACCAATGACGATTTTTTTATCATCAGATTTATTTTTTGTTTCTTCAATGACTTCATTTTTATCTGTTAAAGCAGATTCTGACTTAATTTCTTTTTCTGCTTCTTGTTTTGAGTTATTACCACAAGCACTGGTAAATAGAATTAAGGCTACTAATAAAATAGCTGTGATTGCTCTCAAATTTTTCATTTTTTATTTTTTGCTCCTTCTCGTTTTTTGATTATATTTTTACTCAATAAGCCTATAATAAAATCGACTGTAAGTGCTAGAAGTGCCACCAACAAGCTGCCAGCAAATGTTAAAGCAGGATTATAAGTATTGATTCCTCGATAAATGGCTACTCCTAATCCACCTGCACCTATAAAAGAAGCGATACTTGTCAAAGAAATTACCATGATAACCATTGTTCTTGTTCCTGTTACAATAACTGGTAAAGCAAGAGGTAGTTGAATCTTATATAACAATTGCCAAGTATTACTGCCCATAGCAATAGCGGCCTCAATAATTTTCTCATCAACTTCTGTGATACCAATATAGGTATTTCGCACCATTGGTAAAATACCATAAAGAACTAAAACGATAATAGCTGTTTTGTTACCAATCCCTGTAAAAGCAATAAAAAAACCAAAGAGAGCAATCGATGGAATGGTATAGAGAAAGCTCGTTAGGAACAGCATAATTTTGGCTAAAATTTTAGATCTTGTCATCAAAATACCAATGCCCAAACCAAGGATAATTATGATTACAATGGCGATTGAACAAAGCATGAGATGCTCTAAAAAGATTTTCAAGAAAAAATCTTTTCGATCAATAAAAATATTTATGACATCATTTAAAAAAGTCAAAATTACCTCCTAATATTGATACTATTAGCAAGCTACATAGAAAAAGGCTGCCTCATATTAAGACAGCCTTCTCTGATTATTAAAATATCTATGGATTATAAATTGCCGTCTTCTTCAGCCATATGAACTAAAAGATCAACTGTACGGTTGGAATAACCCCATTCATTATCATACCAAGAAACTAATTTAAAGAAGCGTTTTTCACCTGGTAAATTATTTTCTTTAGTTGCCAATGAATCAAAGATAGAAGAATGTGGATCACCAATAATATCTGTAGATACGATATCTTCATCTGCATAATCTAAGATACCTTTTAAATAGGTTTCTGAAGCTTTTTTCATTAAGCCATCAATTTCTTCAATAGATGTGTCGCGTTTTGCTGTGAAGGTTAAGTCAACAACTGAACCTGTTGGTGTAGGAACACGGAAGCTCATACCTGTCATGATTCCAGCAACTTCTGGAATAACTTGGCCAACAGCTTTTGCTGCACCTGTTGTGGATGGGATAATGTTAATAGCAGCAGCACGTCCGCCTCTCCAGTCTTTTAAGGAAGGACCATCAACTACTTTTTGTGTAGCAGTATAAGAATGGATTGTTGTCATTAAACCTTTTTCAATGCCAATGCCTTCTTTTAAGAGAACATGAACCACTGGAGCTAAACAGTTTGTTGTGCAAGAAGCATTAGAAACGAGATCATGTTTTGCAGGATCATAATCGTTTTCATTAACGCCCATAACCATTAATTTAACTTCGCCTTTACCAGGAGCAGAGATAATAACCTTTTTTGCGCCTGCTTCTAAATGGCCTTTTGCTTTGTCTGAATGTGTGAATAAGCCAGTTGATTCGATAACATAATCAACACCTAATTCTTTCCAGGGTAAGCCACTTGGATCTCTTGCTGCTAAAACACAAAGTGTTTTATTTGTGCCATTAATAATTAAGGTATCATCTTGTTCTAAACTAGGATCTGATTTTTCTGTAGCTATTTCATGTTGAAATTTGCCTTGTGTTGAATCATATTTTAATTGATATGCAAAATATTTAGCATCTGTGCTAACATCAGCAACTGCAACAACATCAATTTTGTCACCTAACAAACCTTGATCACAGATTGCTTGAAATACCATACGACCAATACGTCCAAAACCATTAATACCGACTTTAATTGCCATTAATATATCCTCCCATTTGGTAGCTATTATCGCATCCGATAATATTCTGATAAAATCGTTTTATAACACTGTTAATTTTATCAAATTCTCTTTGAATTTCAAATGTTTTATCTATCCATCAACTATTTTTAATACAAAGTGTCGATTTCAACAAAAACATTTTTTTAATTGTAACTTCTCTTGTTATTTTGTCTTGCAAAATTGCCATCAATTAAGCTTTTAGAATTGGTGTTCTAGCTGCTTTCGTTTCATCAGGTCGCTTAATTGGCATATGATGTGGCGCTGTTTTAAGTAGGTCAGGATTATTCTTTGCTTCTATTGCAATTTGAATGAACGCAGAAGCTAAACCTTCCAATCCTTCTTCTGTTTCGGTTTCGGTTGGTTCAATCATCATCGCCTCATGTACAATCAAGGGGAAATAGATTGTCGGTGGATGATAGCCAAGATCTATTAAACGTTTGGCGATATCTGTTGTCTTGACTCCGTTTTCATCTTTTTGCCATTGTCCCGTAATTACAAATTCATGCATTGCATCTTCATCAAAAGGCAATTGATAGTAATCACGTAATTTACCTAAAAGATAATTAGCATTGGCAACAGCTGCTTCAGAAACTTCTTTTAAGCCATTAGCACCATAAGCTAAAATATAAGCGTATGTGCGAACAAAAATACCAAATGAACCAGTATAAGCTCTAACTTTTCCAATGCTCAAAGGACGATTGTAATCTAAAGTAAATTGATCTGCCTTTTTTTCAATTATTGGTAATGGTAAAAATGGCTTTAAAAAGTCTTTTACGCCAACTGGGCCAGCTCCTGGACCTCCACCTCCATGAGGTGTAGAAAAAGTTTTATGTACATTAAGATGCACTATATCAAAGCCCATATCGCCAGGTCTTGTTTGCATCAAAATAGCATTGGCATTGGCGCCATCATAATAACAAAGTCCACCTGATTCATGTACCAAATTTGTTATTTCTTTGACATCTTTTTCAAAAATACCAATTGTATTCGGATTCGTTAACATGATACCTGCAACTGTATCATCTAATTTATTTTTTAAATCTTCTACATCTACTTGACCATGTTCATTTGATTTAATTTCGCGAATATCAAATTCAGACATAGCTGCAGATGCTGGATTAGTCCCATGGGCCGAATCGGGAATCAGCATAATTTTTCTTTTTTTATCTTGACGTGATTCATGATAGGCCTTAATCATCATAACGCCTGTTAATTCTCCATGGGCACCTGCCGAAGGTTGAAAAGTAAAAGCATCCATTGCAAATATTTCATTTAAAAGCTTTTCTAGACGATATAAGAGTTCTAAATTACCTTGTACGGTTTCAACAGGCTGTAAAGGATGCGTATTATTAAATCCAGGTAAAGCAGCCATATCTTCATTTACCTTTGGATTATATTTCATCGTACAAGAACCAAGAATATAAGGTCCGTTTTCGACCCCAAAGTTTTTAGCAGACATATTGGTAAAATGTCTAACGACTTGGATTTCTGCTAAATCTGGAATATCAGGTAATTCATTTAATGAATTATCTTGATAATATGCTTTAAAATCTGGTTTTTCCACATCACAATCTCTAATCATACGATTCTTTTTATCACCACTTTGTGGTAAATCAAATATTAAAGGTGTATCTTGTATCATTTTTTACCTCCTTTTGCATTTAAAATTTCCACTACTGTCTCGACAAATTGATCCATTTTTTGCTTTGTTTTTTTCTCTGTCACGGCTAAAAGCCAGGTTTGATCATCAAGTGCCAAACCTCCAATGATATTTTTTTCTAGCAAAGCTTTATTTAATTCATTGATATTTACAAAATTTTGATCTTTTAAACGAATCGAAAATTCTCTAAAGAAAGGGGCATCATAAACTTTTTCAAAATATCCTGTTTTTAATAATTCTTTTTCTAAATAAATGGCTTTAGCCGCTGATTGTTCTGCAACTTCTTTAAGGCCACTTTTGCCATTTAAAGCAAGATAGATGGTTGCCGCTGTCGCTAGTAAAGCTTGATTTGTGCAAATATTAGAAGTGGCTCTTTCACGTCTAATATGTTGTTCTCGAGCTTGAATGGTTAAAACGATTGCTCTATTTCCATCGCTATCTTCAGTTAAGCCTGCAATTCGGCCAGGCATTTTTCTTAATAATTTTTCTTTTGCGGCTAAATAACCTACGGCTGGTCCACCAAAATTTAAAGGAACACCCAATGGTTGAGCTTCACCGCAAGCAATGTCAATATCAAAATCTCCTGGTTTTTTAAGCAAACCCAAACTAATTAAATCGGCTGAAACAACCGCCATAGCTTTAACGGCATGCGCTTTTTGCGAAAGTTCTGCTTGATCCTCAACAATGCCAAAAAAGTTAGGGCTTTGAATCATAAAGGCAGCATAATCATCACCTTCAGGATATGTACCATTACTATTTCCATGCTCATTTAGTTGGCCAATTTCAACCTCTATACCTGCAGCATGAAAATAAGTTTTAATCGTATTAATATATTCAGGATTTAATCCTGCTGAAACCCAAACTTTTTCTTTTCTCGTTTGACGGCAAGCCAATAATAAAGCTTCGGCTGCTGCTGATGCCCCATCATAAATTGAAGAATTTGAGACATCTAATCCAGTTAAACGGCAAATATAACTTTGCCATTCAAAAATTGCTTGCAAAGTACCTTGGGACATTTCTGCTTGATAAGGAGTATAAGAAGTTAGAAATTCCTGTCGACTAATAATATGATTGATAACAGATGGAATATAATGATCATAAAAACCTGCTCCTAAATAGGAGTCATATTGATCTACTCGCTTATTGCGTTCTGCCAATTCAGTCAGAGCTTCAACAATTTCTGCTTCGCTCATCCCCTCCATAGGCAAATTAAGGCTTTCAATATTCTTTAACTTGACATCATCAGGAATAGACTGAAAAAGATTTTCTAATTTTAAGTCTACTGATTCAAGAAGTTCTTTTCGCTTTTCGCGATTAATCGGTATATAGCCGCTCATTTTTCTCTCCTTATCCTTTTTACTGCTCTGTTAACTTAACTTAAA
>DIRM01000017.1 GCA_002427545.1 Mageeibacillus sp. UBA5436
GGCAATTACTTATTATCACAGATTAACAACAACATAGCAAAAATGCTCTTGACAGTTTTCATTTAATTGCATAGAATTGTTAAGCATTCAAAAATGATTTGCTTATGTGCCTTTAGCTCAATTGGATAGAGCGTCTGACTACGGATCAGAAGGTTGGGGGTTCAAGTCCTCTAAGGCACGCCATATAAAAACCCTTGAAACATAATAGTTTCAAGGGTTTTTATTCTTGAATTATTGTTTATTTTGAAATTTCGGACTATTTGGGGACCAAAGACAAGTTTATAAACTATCTAATAGCCAATGGGAAATCTTATTTTTACTAATAGACTGAGCGTAAGATGAGACTTTGTACACTTTCCTTATTCACTTGAACAACCATCTCCATTTTTTCATTTTGATCTTTGCCAGGAATAATATAATCTGCTTCAGGTGAAAAAGGATATTGACTGTAAAAATCACTAAGAGACATGCCTATATAAATTGCTCCTTCTTTAGTTTTAGGTTCACCAAGAGAAATATTTTTAGACTCAGCATCCATTTCAATTCTTTCAATCACACCACTCCATGACTTATCTTTCCTATCAGCAGTACCTCTAATAATTAAAGAGATTTCTGGATAAGTAATATGCCAATAATTATCATTTTCATCTAAAGAAGTGGAGAGGCTTGTTTTAATAATAGATGGCTCTCCTAAGATATCATTCAGAGGATAGCTGTAATATGTTTGACGAATCCCATTATTTGACCATGATAATAAAAATTCATCTTTATAGTAAACATTCAAATGCATATTTTTGATCATCTCTGGATATGGATCAGATATAGAAATGACATCATTTTTTTGACTGAAAGTGCAAGTACGATATTCTTTTCCATCATTGTTTTGTATTTCTAAATTCTGTAAGAATGACATTTTATTCGGCAATAATACAATAGGAATACTATCTTTAGGAGAAGTCTTCACCTGCAAACGATAATAATTAATTAATAAATCTGCTTTGTCTTTATCGATTTTAGCCATTTGATCACTAGGTGATTCTTCATAACTCTGAGTAAATAACCAAGCAAGCATATCAGAGTCTTGTTTTTCAATTGAATCAAAATAGATTTTTGAAAATTCATTCAGATTATTAATGGATTGAATCCATTTATCAGATAAATAAGGATTCCCATCATCATCATGCTGAATACCAATAATGACAGTATAATCATCTAATTGTGAACTATCCGCACGAAAAGAAAAAATATAATATTCGGTTTTTTGGGTTAATAAGGCCAGAGATGGCATATCCGTTGTAAGGTTCGAATTTAATTCTGCTTTCTTTTCATCATTAAGTCTATAAAATTCCGATACTCTATAGCCTTTTTCATTTTCCAAGATGCTTAGATAAACTGTAAAATCATAGAGGCTAAGGTTTGTTTTATATTTCTCAGGTATTGCTTTGTAGACATCAACCATGTTTGCATTTTTATTAATAACATCAACAATGGCTGTAATCAATGAAATATCCGTTAATTCATCCTTTTCATTTAATGTTAGATAATAAGACGGCTCATCAGATAAAAAAACGGAATCTGATATATTTTGTTGCCTAGATTCCAAACTTGAACAACCAACAATCATAAGACAAAAAAATAAGACTAAAATAATCATTTCTATTTTTTTCTTTTTTATGATTTTGAACATGTTTAAACCTCAGTTATTTTGAATATTATTATTACGAAATTTCATAATTTTTCGTCGTACTCTTTGTAAGGCGCCATCGACACTTCGATACGATACAGACAGTATATCAACGATTTCATTATATGTTTTTCCGGACAAATATAAAACTGCAACTTGATTTTCATATTTGCTCAAATGATTTGATAGATATTTTTTCAGGCGGAATATATTTTCTTGATCTAATAAATGATTTTCAGGATCTATAATTTCTTCATCCTGCAGTAAATCAATTAAAGTATAATCTGAATCTTGATCCTGGTTTTCATAAGGATAATCTAAGGATAAACTGTCATTTAACGGCCCATGTTTTTTTCGAGCAGCTGTACGAACCGCATCATATAATCTTGATTCAACCACAGTTTGGGCATAATTTTTAAAGGGTATTTCTCTATCTAGATTATATTTTTCTACAGCTTGGTATAGACCAATCATACCCTCTTGAATCAAGTCCTCTTGATCACCACCCTGTAGGAAAAGACGCCTTGCTTTAGCAACGACCATATTTTTATAACGCGTTAATAAGGTGTCCATAGCTTGTTCGTCTTTTTGTCTGATTTTTATAATTAAATCTTCATCTGAAAGTGTATGCATTTATATCACCAATATTAATTTGTCAGCTTTTACAAGAAGATATATTCGAGTTATAAACTCTTTTTAATTATATTGCTTACGTTGTTCTACAGCTTCAAAAATAATAATTCCTGTTGCTACAGCAGCATTAAGTGAATTAATTTTACCTTGCATTGGAATAGTCACTAGAAAATCACAACGTTTTTTAATATTCTGACTCATACCCGTACCTTCATTACCCACAATTAAGGCAATGGAACCTTGATAATTAGCCTTTTGATAATTTTCTGCAGAATCAACTTCTGAACCAAAAATCCAAAAACCATCTTCTTTGATACGATCAATAAAAGTGGCTAGATTTGTAACTCGTGCAATTGGGACATATTCTACTGCACCAGCAGAAGCTTTTGCTACATGTGCGTCTACAGATACAGAGCGCCTTTCAGGAATCACGATTAAATCAATACCAGCAGCTTCAGAAATTCTGATAATTGAGCCAAAATTAAAACCATCTTGCAAATTATCTAAAATTAGAATAAAAGGATTACGACCTTCAGACTTAACTTTTTGTATTTGAACAAATGGATCCACATATTTTATAGCTGAAACTTGTGCAATAATTCCTTGATGATTAGAAGACTCAGACATACGATCTAAGACTTCTTTCTCAACTTGCATAATGACTGCACCTTTATCTTTACATTCCGTAATTATATCTTGCAAACGACTGTCTTTAGAGCCATTCTTTACTATCCAGATTTTGTTAATTGAACGCCCAGCTCGTAAGGCTTCAGATACAGGATTTCGTCCTTCAATTTGATCTAAATATTCGCCTGATTTGTTTTTATTATCCAAGTTTATCTCCTGAATTCTATGGTCTTAATATTGAGTATTTTTTGTACTTCATTTATAAATTTTGAAAATCAGCGCAAAAATCTTTAAGATCTAAACTACTAAAATTTAAATCTGGTTCAGCCTCGCTTACAAGCATAAATAAGCGTTCTAGATCATGATTTAAAAATAGATAACCTAACAAAGCTTCAAAACCAGTGGCTTGCCGATAATCCGCTGGATCTACTTGCCTAGCATTGGGAACAGAATAATTAGCAGCTCGATGAACAAGTGCCTTTTCTTTTTCAGTTAACAATTTTTCAATTCTGGCCAAAGCAATAGCCTGTGCAGATGCATTAACCACTTGAATAACCTTTTTATGAATGGCACCAGATTTTGCATGATAAGTATCTAAAACAGCTACCCTAACCATTAATTCATAAGCAGCATCGCCAACATAAGCTAATGTTGAAATCGGTAAATCTAATATTTTCAAATTAATTCTCTTCTTTAGAAATTTTAGGTCCTTGAGCTGTATCTTCAATTCGATAGCCCAATTCTAAGATCTCATCACGTAATTGATCTGCTAAAGCAAAATCACGATTGGCTTTTGCATGACTGCGCAACTCAACTTTTTCTAAAATATCTTCTGGAATTTGATTTTCATCTTCTTTCTTTGGGTTTAAACCGAGAGTTGAGCATAATTTAACAATTGTATTGACTGATTTTTCTAAAACAGTTTTTGGTAAACCGTATTCTGCAGTATATGAGTTAACTTGTCTTACTAAATTGAAAATAGCTGCAAAAGCGTCTGGTGTATTTAGATCATCATCCATTGCTCGCTCAAATTCTTTAATTGCTTCAGCATTAAATTCTTCTAAAGCCTTCGCATTTTCATCAAAAGCATGGTCTTTTTCATGGGCTAATAAAAATTCAACATTTGAAATACAATTTTTGATTCTATGCCAACCATTACTTGCTCCCATTAATGGTTCTCTCTCAAAATTAATAGGCATACGATAATGTGCTTGCAACATAAAAAACCGAATAACATCATAACCATACATTTTGGCCAATTCTCTAACTAAGAAAAAATTGCCACCCGATTTTGCCATTTTGACATTGTCAACATTAATAAAACCATTATGCATCCAATAACGAACAAATTGCTTGCCATTTGCTGCTTCACTTTGAGCAATCTCATTTTCATGATGCGGAAAGATTAAGTCCATACCACCTGCATGGATGTCGATTGTATCACCTAAATATTTTTTACTCATGGCAGAGCATTCAATATGCCAGCCTGGACGCCCTTCACCCCATGGTGAATCCCAAGCAGGCTCATTTTCTTTTTTAAACTTCCATAAAACAAAATCACTAATATTACGTTTATTTATCTCTAAATCAATTCGCTCTGAAGCACCTGCTTCTTGCTCTTCTAAATTTCTACCTGATAACTTGCCATAATCAGAAAATTTTGACGTATCATAATAAACGCCATCATCTAAAACATAGGTATAACCTTTATCATCTAAAGTTTTAATCATGTCGATAATCTCATGTATCGTTTCAGTAGCTCTAGGATGATTATCTGCCCGCATAATATTTAAGCGATCAGCATCATAATAATATTCAGCAATCATCTCTTCAGCTAATTCTTGAACCGATATTTTTCGTGCTGAAGCGCGATTGATCATTTTGTCATCAACATCAGTAAAGTTTTGTACGTATGTGACTTTATAACCTTTGTATAATAGATAACGTCTTAATGTATCGTAAACAATAAAAGGTCTAGCATTACCCAAATGAAATAAATCATATACAGTTGGGCCACAAACATAAATCGTAAAATGATTATCATTTAACGGAATTAATTCTTCTTTTTTTCTAGTAAGATCATTATAAACTTGCATTGTCGCCTCCTGAGCGCAACTTCGAACAATAAAAGCCCTTAAATATGCACTTCTTTTTGATACCTAGCACTGTGACTAGGTGGGTGCCCTGTGGTGGTCTTTGATTTACCTTTTAGGGTTTTACCGCATTCCACTTCAACTCCAGGCTCCCTTAAACATCTTGAAGGTTCAAAAACGAAGCGTCTTATAATCTAAGGGTATATTTACTATACAAAAATCCTAAGAAATGTACAAATTATTTTAACGAAAATTTAGAATTTCTTTCAAGGGAACATTCACTTACCTTAATCATGCAAACGAAAATAATTTAAATCTTCACGCGCAATTGTAATCGCTGCAACTTCAAATCCTTTACTTATTAACGGACTTGCTGCTGATTCTATAGTAGATCCTGTTGTCAAGACATCATCTATAAGAATAATTCTCTTTTTTGAAAACAAATCTATATTTTCAAGTAAATATGTTTCATCTAAAACGAAAGCATCTTTCATATTTCTAAGTCTATCTTCATAATTCTTTGTTTCGGTTTGTCTATTGGTATTTTTTGTACGTAAAAGGATTTTATTATCGTATTTGATTCCAGTTAATTTTGAAATTTCTAAAGCTATTAATTCTGATTGATTATATCCCCTCTCTTTAAAACGATTTTGATGCAGTGGAATTGGCACAAATATAGAATTAGTATTTTCTTGAAGATAATTTTGACGTATTAAGAAAATGAAAACACTTAAAAATTTTGCTAGATAATGTTTTTGATAAAATTTTAATTGAATAATTAATGGTTTAATGGGATTTTCATAAGAAAATATTGACATCACTTGTATGTGTTTTTTATCTGATTGCCAGAATTTATTATAAGTCAAAATCGGTAACATACTTAAGCAACTTCGGCAAAAACAGCTTTGTATTTCATTCAAGCATTTTTCATTTTTGGTCTCTACTTGCGCAAATTTTCTTAAGGAACCGATTCGCAATAAATCAACCTGCCTAAGAAGATTATCTTTAGCATGCGAGCCACAAATCATACAGGTTTCGGCATTTAAAATTCTTTTAACTTCATCTATCATTCATCTATCTTTTTATAATGATTTAGAATCTCTCAAAACTTGTAGTCTGAGAGATTCTAAAAATACTATATTTTAATTATATTGAAATGATATCGTTTTTGACGAATTTTATTTAAGATAAGCTTTTTCCAAAGATTGAAATTTTTCAATTAAATCAAGTTTTTCCCAAGATAAATTTAGATTTTCTCGACCAAAATGACCATAAGAAGCAATTTGTTTATAAATTGGTTTTCGTAAATCTAATTTATTAATAATTCCTTCTGGAGTTAAATCAAAATTTTCTTGAATTAATTGAGATAATGCATCATCAGAAATGGTGCCTGTTCCAAAAGTATTGACATTAATCGCAATCGGTTTAGCAACTCCTATAGCATAAGAAATTTGTAATTCACATTTGCTCGCTAATTTTGCTGCAACTATATTTTTAGCAAGGTATCTAGCTGCATAATTGGCAGAACGATCAACTTTTGTAGGATCTTTTCCTGATAAAGCTCCTCCACCATTTCGAGCATAGCTACCATATGTATCAACAATAATTTTTCTGCCTGTCACACCAGTATCACCTTGTGGACCACCAATCACAAATCGGCCAGTCGGATTAATAAGGACTTTCGTCTTTGAATCATACAAATCTTTAGGCAAGATAGGATCAAGAACATATTCCAAAATAATTGATTTTACTTGATCTAGAGATGCTTTTTCATCATGTTGTGACGATACGACAACTGTATCAATATGTACTGGATTACCATCTTGATATTCAATTGTAACCTGGGCTTTCCCATCTGGTTTTAAAATATCTGGAAATTTATTTTTTCTGACTTGAGCTAATTGATATGTCAATTGATGAGCTAAAGAAATCCCCATTGGCATATAGCTATCTGTTTCAGAGTCAGCATAACCGAACATCATTCCTTGATCGCCAGCGCCAATTGCCGAAACTGTTTCTGACTCTTTTTGTTTTTCATTATTTTTTAATTCAAGACTTTGATTAACACCCATAGCTATATCTGAAGATTGTTGATCTATACTGAGCAATACACCACAAGATTCTGCATTAAATCCATTTGTATTTACATAACCTATTTCTGCAACGGTATCTTTTGCAATCTTCCTATAATCTATATCTATATTGCCACTAATTTCGCCAGCAATAATAATGAAACCCGTACTGACCATTACTTCACAAGCAACTCTACTATTTGGATCTTGTTTTAGAGCCTCATCCAATATGGCATCTGCAATTTGATCGCAAACCTTATCGGGATGACCTTCTGTGACCGATTCTGATGTAAAAAAATATTTATTAGACATATTGTCCTTTCTTTTTTCATCTTATCTTTTTTAACAATTTAAATGAAAATTTTCATAAAAAAACCTCTCGACGAGAGGCATATAGATAATTTCTCATCTTTCAGGCGTACCCGTCGGAATTAGCACCGTCACAAACGGTTGCTGGGCTTCATAGGGCCGATCCCTCCACCACTCTTGATAAGATATTTAAATTTAATTTATCCATAAACTAACATAAGGAAAAATCTCCGTCAAGTTGCTTTAAACGTCACTAGTATCTTATTCGAATTTTTCACCAATATTTAAAACTATTTGATCATTTTATAATGTTAAATATTTCCCTTCATCTTTAAGATTATTCTTTCTGATTTTTCCTAAATTTTTCTTCTTTTCCAAAAAATTATCTCTAAACAAATTGCCATTCCAGTTAATCTGTAAACAACAAAAAATGTGAGGCTAAGTATGAAAAAAATATTATTGATAGATCCCAATTTAAATTTTGCAAAAAGGATTCAATATTCCTTAAACCCAATATTATTTCCATTTGCTACTATAATTTTATATTCATTCGATGAAAAAATTCCTTACGAGCAAAATTTATTAAATTTCAATTCTAACAACATATCTGATATCGATCTGATGATTATCCATGAGAGTTTTCTAAAAGAGGATCAAGATTTTTCTCTCAAGCAAAAACATCTGGTTTTAAAAGAAAGTAAACAAAAAAGTAATTTTATTTTAACTCGAGGAAATAGTATTCAGGTTTGGAAAACAATAATTATGATGGAATTTACAAATGAAGAACAATATCAATTTACAGACAGCAATTCAACTATTTTATTATATGTTTTTGATCAGAATTTTCGTCTAGAATATTTTTATACATTACTCAAGCAATTTCAAGCACAAGGAAAAAAGATTTTTATTTTGCCTCTAAAACCTCTTTATGCTTGGCATTATAATGCCGAATTTCATCAAGGTAAAACATTATCAGATCTCATTTTACAAATAGAAGAAAGCATCCCTTTGGATTATCAGGATATTGGCCATATTTTCGAAAAACAAAAAGAACATTATTTTTTACCAAGACCAAGCAAAGGATTCGAAGATATTTTATATTGCGATAATTTGCATTTAATAGAATTAACCAAATTATTCCAAAAATTTATTCAAAATAATGCGGAGGATTCAATTGGCATTATAGATATAGAAAACCTTAATTTTGAAATAGTTAAAAATATAGCTTTTCATTTAAATCAAGTTCATTTCGACGTACCAGAAAATAACTATTTTGGTTCTGAAAAGGCAAAAGAGTTACTTGCAGAATTTTTGGCAGAAAAACCAAATTCATGTGTTTTTTCTCCTTTAAAAAAACAAAACGAGGAAATTCAACATGTTAAATCATAGAGAAAGACAAAATTTTATAGAGCATTTAATTGCCAAAAATGAGGATCTTGACCATTTAAGTGATCATGAATTAAAGCAATTATTAACTAAACTTTTAGCAGAATATCCGAGCGCGACTCATTTAAATATCGTTGAAAGAAGAGATTTAACAAATCAATTATTCAATACCATGCGTGGTTTGGATTTACTCCAACCTCTATTAAACGATAATTCTATTACCGAAATTATGGTCAATGGTTTTGATCATGTCTTTATTGAGCGACAAGGGAAAATACAAAAAACTTCTATCATATTTGATGATAAAGAACATTTAACTTACGTCATTACAAGATTTTTTGGCAAAGCTAATCGCCTGATCAATGAACAACACCCCATTAATGGCATGCGTTTAATGGATGGATCTCGAATCCATGCTATTTTGCCACCTTCAGCACCGGATGGGCCAATTATGAGCATTCGAAGATTCACTGGTATTAGACCTCAAATGGATGCCTTAATTGAGACAAAAACAATATCAGAAGAAGCAGCTGATTTTTTAATTAATATGGTAGAAGCTAAGAAAAATATTTTTATTTCCGGCGGTACGGGTACTGGTAAAACTACTTTCCTTAATGCTCTTTCTGCCTTTATTGATAAAAGAGAAAGAATTGTGACAATTGAAGATTCAATGGAATTGAATTTACAGGGAATTGATAATCTAGTTCGCTTGGAATCTAGGGAAGCTGGACCTGACGGACTTGGAGCTATTTCACTTGATGAATTAATTCGTTCTTCTCTACGCCTAAGACCAGACCGTATTTTAGTTGGTGAAGTTCGAGGTGGTGAAGCTTTTGAAATGATTCAAGCAATGAGCACTGGACACCCAGGTTCCATGAGCACTGGGCATGGAAATAATAGTCAGGAGATGTTAGATCGCATTTGTTTAATGATTTTAATGTCTTCTGCCCTACCATGGGAAGCAATTCGTCGGCTTGTTGCTTCTGCTATCGATATTATTATTCATTTAATCCGTTTGCCAAATGGGCAAAGAAAAGTTGAAGAAATTATTAGTATTGAAGGATATGAAACAGGTCAATTCGTCCTTAAGCCATTATTTAGAAGAGAAGGAGAAGCTTTAATATGTTGTTCTTAAAAAACTTTTTAAAATATTTAATTCCTTCTTTTGTTTTTGTTTATTTAACATATTTTACTTGGATAGATTTAGGTATTTGGGCAATTTCCTTGCTTTTAATAGCAAGCTGCATTATTTGTCTTGGTATCACTAAATATATGTTGGGTAAACAAAACTCTCAGAAAATCGAGCAATATCGTATTCTCTTAGAATATCTAAGTAGTCGATTATCAGCTGGTTATACTTTGGAAGCTTGTCTGACAGATGCTTATTCGCATTTAAGAAATGAACTAGGCTATAAAAGCGCATTAAGCAAATCTTTAAAAAAATTAAATCAAGCAATTAGCTCACATCTTGATCTAGATCGTTGTTTAATCATCCTTAAGAATAATTTTAATTGTCAAACAAGTGATGCTTTCTTTGATGTTTTACCTTATTTAAATCATTATGGCGGAAGATTAGACATTTTTGTCAAACAAACTTATCGCACCTTGAATGCAGAAATACAAATGCAAAAAGATATTGCTTCAGAACAAAATGCTCAAAAAAGTGAAACGATTATTTTAATATTTTTACCTTTTTTATTTTCTTTAATTCTTATAAAAAAAGGAACAGGTTATGCATATGCTTTAAACGATGCCAATTGGAGTCAAGCTTTATTAAGTATAATATTTATTGTCGCACATTTATCTATTTTATGCGCACTGCTAATTATGTCTCAAAGCCCTACGAAGCTGAAAACTAAAGATATTTTTTTGACAATGCCGATTAAACCATCATTTAAAAAAATATCTATACAAATTTCGCAATTTCTATTGAGCTATATGCCGACTAAATTGGGTTATGCATTATCTGAAAACATTCGGATTCTAACTCAAAATCAGCCAAATGCTTGGCAACTATATACACAAAGGAAATCTATATTTACCGTAATTTTCACTCTCATTACATCTTTATTTGCTTATTTAAAAATCATTTCACCTGCCTTTATTTTTATTATTTTTATTGGTACTTGGATATTACAGGATCTTGATATTATTCAAAGAGAAAATAAATTAAAACAACAAATTCGAATTGAATATCCTAATTTTTTAAATTCAATGGTCATCTTATTAAGAAGTGGTCTTAGCCTTGATAAAAGTCTACGCCTCATGATTCTTTCACAAGAAAGTAAAAGTCAATCCCAATTAAAATCAGATCTATTAAAAATCAAACATGATTTAAGCGTTGGAGACAGCGCTGCTTATGCTGTTATGAGCATAGCTGAAAATTTACCACAAGAGGAAATCGCATCAATTTTACAATTGATGGCCAGATATGATCGTGATGGTGGTAAGGAACTTTTAGATATTTTAGAAATACAAGCTAATTCTAGCTGGCAATTGTATCGAAATGCAATGAGAAAACGACTACAAACAAAAAACATGGCTTTATTTATTCCCATGACTGTTGATTTATTCGTAGTCATTATCATGGCTATGCTTCCAGCAATTGCTAGTTTAGGAAATATAAATTTATAAAAGAAAGAGGTATAAAATGTACGAGAATTTAAAAAGAAAAATCAAAGACAATAGTGGTTTAGGTACTTTAGAAATTGTCCTGATTATAGCTGTACTAGTAGCCGTAGCTTTAATTTTCAGGAAAGAACTGACTAGTTTTGCAAACTCCTTAATACAAAAGGTGTTTGACCATTCAATCATCGATAGTATTTCTTATTAGAAAGTAATTTTATAAAGGAATTTTTATATGAATGTAACAACTCCCTATTATAAATTAATTCTTTCTTCTAATAATCAAATGCAGGAGAATCAGCTTCTGCATTTGATCCATAATCCTTTACCTTTTTCTAGGGAAATAATCAAATATTATGACGAAGAAATTTGTGAATCTGTTTTGTTATTAAAAACAGCAGAAGAAGAATATTCATTAAAAAATATTCTATTGAAATTGAATGCGCAATCTCAAGATAAAGAAAAATACAACCATATAATTCAGCATATTGTTCAACAAATTATTATACAATTAATGCAATTAGAAGAAAGTCTTTTTGAACCAAATCTAAATTTTCTCATTCCAAATATGATGTATATTTCTACTGATTATCGATCATTTATATTAAATGACGCAATTTCTAAGACAATAGAAGAAAGCGATTCTTTACCAAAAAAGATTGACGATTTAAATCATTTAACCTGGTTTATTCTACCAAAAGAATTGCATTTTTTAGAGAATGCGATTTTAACAGAAAAAAATTTATGGCAATTTCTATACGAATTAAATCCAGATGAAAAATCAACCTATCAATCATTAGAATCATTAATTTTAGATAAAAAATACCAAATCGCATTACAAAGGTATTCAAAGCCAGAAATTACAAATAGTCATCAGATAGAAAATCTAAAAACAAATACACAAGTTAAAACTAAAAATAAATTAAAGTCTCAAAAGAATATTGCAAAAACTCCCTATATTAAAAAAGTATTCAATCAATTTAAATACAAAATTAAGAAATCTGACATTGAACAAAGAGACATTACGATTCCCCTAAATCTTCAACAAGATGTATTTCGAATTGCAATGCTTTCTGAAGGAGCACCAGGTACAATAGAAGAAAATCAAGGTCTAAGAGTATTTATATTAGTTGATGAATTTTTGGTTGGCCGGGATAAAACAATTTGTGATTTAACTTTTGACGAAAAAACAATTGGTAGAACACATGCCAGAATAACAAGGCATAGTAGCCATTATTTTATTGAAGATTTAGGTTCAAAAAACGGAACTTTTTTAGACGGTAAAAAGCTCAACAAATTTCAAACTTATCTCTTACCAGAGCAATGCCGTTTAAAATTTGCTGAGCAATATTTATACTTTATTATTGATTAAATAATTATTTTGTACCAAATAAACGATCGCCTGCATCGCCTAATCCAGGAACTATATAAGCATGATCATTCAATCCTTGATCTTTTGCAGCACAGAAGATGGGAACATCTGGATGTGCATCATGCAAGTTTTTAATACCTTCTGGTGCAGCAATAATACACATGAATTTGATAGAGTTGATACCACGCTTTTTTATTTGATTGACAGCATCAGTAGCAGAAACTCCTGTAGCAAGCATAGGATCTAATAAAATGATATCTCTTTTATCAGCATCTTCTGGTAATTTGCAATAATATTCTATTGCTTTTAAAGTTTCAGGGTCACGATACAAACCAATATGTCCTACACGTGCCATTGGAATTAAATCTAGCATCCCATCTACCATGCCAAGACCAGCGCGCAAAATTGGTACTAGAGCAAGATTTTTACCTGCTATAACTTTAGACTTTGCTTTAGCTATCGGTGTTTCAACTTCAATTTCTTCTAAAGGTAAATCACGTGTGACTTCATAGGCCATTAAACGTGATACTTCACGAACTAATTCCCTAAACTCTTTAGTTGGTGTATTTTTATCACGCATTAACGTAATTTTGTGTTGAATTAACGGATGATCAAAAATAAAAACATTATCCATGAAAGCCCCCTTATATTTTCTATAAATGGATTCTAAAATTATTTTACAGATTTTTTTGTTATGGGACAAGAATATATTTCAAAGAAAAAAGTTTTTATCTTAAGAATTTCATTAAAAAAGATTTTTTATACAAATTGTCGAAATATGTTCAGAAATAAAATGTTAACAATGTTAATAACTTTGTGTATAACTATTATAACAATGCTTATATGGTTTTGTAATCTTAAAAGGCCTATTCCATCGGCTTTCATTTTATACATTAAATAATGTACAAAACAAACATATATTCAAGCAAAAAATATTTCATTGATTTAATCGTATTTTCATCGATCTTTTAATTTTAAAATTTATCAATTGTCCACCCCTGACGGACATGTAAATTTGTCATCATTACATCTTTATTTTCCCTTTTTAGAGAAATTATCTTTTTGTTATTTGAAGTAATGAAATAAAGTGCAACGAATGCCACCATTATATAATTTTCTTCTTTTATTCGCTTTTTGGGGCATAATATTCTCGACTTCATTATCTGATGTAATAAGTGATAGTCTAATGCCTTGTCGTAATATTTCATCATTATTAAAACAAAGGTCTCTTAGTTTATTTTCTAATCGATGCGCCTCTTCTATATCAGCCAAGCGCTCACCATAAGGTGGATTAGTAGCAATTAAGATTCGATCTCCACCAAGCAAAATAGGTAGATTTTGATAATCAAGTTGATAGATGTCTTTTGATTCTAAATGAATATAGTCTAAAACATCTGCTCTTTTGGCATTCTCTTTTGCTAATTGAATGGATTCTTTAGAAATATCTGTGCCAAATATTCGAATTTTTTCATTTGGTAATATATAATCTTTTCGTTTATATTCTTTGTTTTGAAATTTATTATCTTTGGGGGAATCCGTATTCTTTTGACTATCATCTTTTTTATCTATAATCTCTTGATAGTTTTGAGGATTACCATAGATAATTGATTTTTCAAGTGCTAATTTTCTTTCTTGTTGAAAAGCTTTTTTGCCTATGATTTTTTTCTTAGCACCAGAAAAATATCGATTCATACCAGGAGCTGTTTTTGTAGCTATTAAAGCCGCTTCAATCAAAAACGTCCCACTTCCACAAAAAGGATCATAAAGGATTTCTTGATTAGCAATATTTCTTTGATAAAAAGAAATCATCAAAATAGCCGCTGCTAATGTTTCCCTAATTGGAGCTTCATTGGCTTTAGGACGATAACCTCTTTTATGTAGAGGTTCACCAGAGGTATCTAATCTAATATTGATTAAATCATCAACGATCGAAAATTGGATACGATGAATACCCACATTTTTATTTTCAGGCACTATATTCTTTGGATATTTATAAACAGAATTTAATTGTTTTGTAATTGCCTTTTTTATTATACTCTGACAGGTAGGCACACTAAATAATTTAGACTTTCGTGAATATCCTGTTACTTCAATAAAATAATTTTTATCTAGCCATTCATGCCATGGTAAAGCTCGCACTTGATCAAACAATTGATCAAAATCAATGGCAGAAAATTTAGCCAATCCCAAAAGAACACGTTCAGCTGTACGCAAATTATAATTTAGCTTAGCTATTGCTCGCGGCATTTCGCCTTGATTATTCAAAGTTAAGCAAACTTCGGCATCCGACACTTGAATTTGAGACTTGGAATAACCTAAATCTTGCAATTCTTGTGAGACTATAGATTCAATCCCAAATAAAGTTGGTATATAGATTTCATTAAGCATAAATTTTTAAAAAAGAATTTCTCCTTATTTCCAATTATCTTCGAAAAGTTTCTGATAGGACAAATTCCCCATCTTCATAGCTATACCAGACATCGTCTGCAGCTGAATAGCATTCCCATTGACCATCTGCACGTAGATTAGAATTAGATTTAAATTCTTTTACCTTATATGCAACACAATCACCATTTTTATAATAAAAATCATGCATATAAACGGTATATATTTTCCCCTCAGGTTGCATGCCAAAAGGAGCTTCTGATTTTGTATAGTCAGAATAGCCCTCTCGTTTTTTTAATTTTTCAAAAACTTCGATTGGATCTAATGAAATTATTTTTTGCATGAAATCTAATATTTCCATAAATACTCCTTAAGCTTTGAAATCTTTAAAATATTTATTATCAATCAATATAATATTGTCAAAGTATTAAGCTTCTTAACTTTTTCAAATTACAACAATCTCTCTAAAATTACAAACAAAGCAATGATAAAAAAAGCAATGAAAAATTTCTTAATTACGGAAACATTTTACGCAATAGAACAACTGAAGCATAGATAGCGAGTATTACAAAGAAAATACCACCCATCCCTTTTGCCATAATCGGTAATGTATCAGCAAAGCCTCCTGATTGAAGTAATTGTGTATTCCCAGCAACAAGTCGCATAATAAGTCCACCCGCTACAACAGAAGCAATTTGGCCTGATACATTAGCACCTGCCGCTTGCATAAGTAAAAAGTTTTGCGGATTTTCTTTTAATCCCATCTTATTGACAACGCGAGAAGCCATAGGGAAAGCAGAAATACCTGCTGCACCAATCATTGGATTGATTTTATTTTTCGAGAATAAGTTGAGGAATTTTGCAAACATTACCCCACCAACCGTATCAAAAATAAAAGCAACAAGACCTAATACCAGTATCAATAATGTTTGTTTTGTAATAAATTGATCTGCACGCATACGAGCAGCCACCGTAAGGCCGAGCAAAAGCGTAACCAAATTAGCAAGTACCTTTTGTGCCGTATCAGAAAGAGAATTAAGAACTCCACATTCACGTACAAGATTTCCAAACATTAAAAATCCAATCAACGCTACAGATTGCGGTGCAATAATACCCGCCACAATCGTAACTATAATCGGAAATAGGATGCGAGTCGTACTTGAAATACTCTTTTGATCATACGGCATTTCTATTAATCGTTCTTTTTTGGTTGTAATTAATTTAATTACAGGTGGTTGGACTATTGGTACTAATGCCATATAAGAATAAGCAGCGACGATAATAGCTCCAATATAATTGGAATTGAAATAATTTGCTACAAAAATTGAGGTAGGCCCATCAGCAGCTCCAATAATAGCAATAGATGCGGCATCCTTAATTTCAAATCCGAATAATGAGGCCATACTGAGCGTAAAGAAAATTCCAAATTGTGCGGCAGCTCCAAGCAATAACATTTTTGGGTCTACTAATAAAGGTCCAAAATCTATCATCGCGCCTATACCAATAAACAAAATTAAAGGAAACAATTCATTTGCAATCCCTGCATTAAATAAAGTATCTAAAATTCCTTCTTCAGATCCTTGAGTAATGGCACCTGACATAGGTAAATTAACCAAGATTGCACCAAAGCCTATAGGAAGTAATAGAGAAGGCTCCATATCCTTTTTAATAGCAAGATAGATTAATATTGCTCCTATTAACCACATGATTACCATCTGCCATGTTGTATTTTCAATCAGATTTTCGAATAGAAATTGCATAATTCTGTCCCTCCACAAACATATGAAAATATTATATTAATAAAAGTTTAAATATAAAATAAAACATTTCATTAGTGTAACAATTAATCTATGAAGAGGAAAGAGAAAATCAATTAAAAAAGTAAGCAAATAAAAAAATGAAATACCAATCAGAAAATAAGAAAGCTTTAACCCCAAAAATAATAAAACAGATCATTCTATTAAATTTAACAAAATAATCTGTTTAATGAATTATTTAATTTTTATTAAAATTTTAAATTTTTAATAAAAAGAGTTGATATTTACAGAAATAATTATCTTATAAAACAGTAATTATATATTCTATAGTTACTTTTTATTTTTTAATTGGTAAAAATGGAATCATCAACTTTGCCAATTTTTCAATTGTCATAGTTTGTAAATATACCTTGCCTGGCCCAGTTACTACTGTGTCTATGAGCCCTTCACCACCAAATAATACATTTTTAGCACCTTTGACCATCTGGATGTCTAAATCACATGTTTCATCCATGACTGCAACCACACCAGTATCACAAACTAGTTGTTCACCTTGTACAAGATCATATTCCTTGCAATAGCCATCGACTTCAAGAAATACGATACCCGGTCCAGTTACACGTTGCATAATAAAACCTTCACCGCCAAAGAAGCCGGCTCCCAATTTTTTTTGAAAATGAACTGATAATTCTACACCATAGCTTGCACATAAAAATGCTGTTTTTTGACAAACAATACTCTGTCCAGGTCCTAATTCTCTAGCAATAATACGTCCAGGTAAGGATGAAGAAAATGCAATTTCTGCTGGTCCTTGTGCCGTATATTTGCTCATGAATAAACTTTCTCCCATGAACATGCGACCAATGCTTTTCTTTGCTCCACCTTCGGCTTTGGACTCAGTCACAACAGGACCTCTTGACCATGTACGCCCTCCAGCTTCACTAATAATACTTTCTCCTTGATTGAGATTAATAACAACTGCGGGTAATGAACCGCCTTCAATATTATAATTCATTATAAAATCCTCCTTTAAATTACGCTTATTTAAAAATTAATAAAAAAATTAAATTTATTACTAATTTTTCTAATCATCAAAACCATTTGGATCAGCTACGCCATTTTCAATTGCTTCAACATAATCATCATAGTTTGGCGGAATTCTGTAACCAATTTCTCCATCCTTAACTTTTTTTGCTTCTTCTTCCCAAAGTTCTCCCCATGGTCGGAACATGAACATATATTCAAAACCATCTTCATCTGTAAGCTCTGGATCTAAATAAACATCGGCTATAACGACAAGATTGCCTTCATGTGCTGGAGAAATACCAAGCCACCAATTGGTCGGGTCAAGATCATAGTCCCAAAATTCGCCTTCTGTTACTTCAACATGATAATCATCAGCAAATACATAGCAATCTATTGATTGAAATTCAGAATCTTCTAAAAAGATGGCCATTGTTCCATTTCCATCTGCACCAATATCAAAAACCATATAAGCATTTAATAATGCGTCTTCATATCCTTCCCATTCACCGAAAGCATCAGAAACATAAAAATAGCCATACCATGAACCATTCCATTTCTTTTGAACACTATTGGGAGAATCTGTCTTTTTAGTATTGACATCCGAACTTGCATTTTTTGTTTCTTTGCTCTCACTTTGCGTTTCTGAGCTTTCTCCTTTTACATCCGTATTATTTGTCACTTCATTTGTTTCTTCATTATTTTGACTAACTTTCGCTTCATTATTTTGACTAACTTTCTCTTCATTATCTTGAATAACTTTCACATCATTTTTAGATGATTTTGCACCTTCTCTTTCAAATACTATTTTTAAACCTGTCTCCATAAAATTTTCTATCAATAGTGAATCATCTTCTTTGATACAGGTAATAATAGTCTCACCTTTAGATATTATCTGAAGATCTGTCTCTGTCTCTTTCCATTTATAATTATCTTTATCATCATCTACTCTAAATTCACATTTACCTTTTTTCTTAAATTCGATACTTAATTTTCCAATTACTTCTTCAGGATTATATTCTTCTCCAAACATTTCAACGGTAACGGCATCCCATACACCTAAATAAGAGTCATCGGAATCTGCTTTGCCCTTACCGCCCACAAGAGAAATAACTAAAACAATTATTGCAATGACAGCAATAGCAACTCCAATAAAAATAAAGATTTTTGGATTGATTGGCTTTTTTTGTTTTACAGCCGTTTGTTGACCTGTATAAGCCTGCTGTGGTTGATAGGCACCCTGAGCAGAATTAGGAGCCTGATAAACATTTTGTTGATCTGTTATCGGTTGCTGTACTGGCGGTTGATAATCACCTTGTACTTGTTGTGGTTGATAAGCGCCTTGAACCGTATCAGGAGCCTGATAAACATTTTGTTGGTCTGTTATTGGTTGCTGAACAGGGGCTTGATAATCACCTTGTACTTGTTGTGGTTGATAAGCACCTTGAACCGTATCAGGAGCTTGATAAACATTTTGTTGATCCGTTATCGGTTGCTGTACTGTCGGTTGATAGCTCCCTTGTTCTGATTTGGAATTTTCGGGCATATCAATATTTTCTGCCATTTGAGTTATAGTTGGCTGTTTGAATTGATCTTCTTCTACAGATATATTCTCTTCTACTGATGGCATTGTATTTGCCTGTTCTGAAGGAGTTTTAGCTAAGGGAGCACCACAATTATCACAAAATTTCGAGTTGTCACTATGCTCCTTGCCACAATTTTTACAAACGATCATACTAAATCCCTCCTATATCATTTCCAGTTTTTTTACAAATCATTTTCAAAAAATTTTTCAAAACAATTGCTACATTCTGTTTTTTCATTTTTTTCTAAATGATCTGAGTTTTATTATTCTGTTTTAAACAAAGTGTTTTGTTCGTTTTCTATTTCATTTTTATTCCAATAGAAGCATAGAAGATAGATATCTTAGACTGGCATCATAAAACACAAAATTATCGATACGTCCAGACTGTTTTGCTGCTACCACCTGTCCTATACATTTTTTATTTTTTTCGGGACACATGAGCAAAACCTTACAGTTTGGCATTTCTTTCTTGATATTGTCACAAATAGAAAGACAATAATCAGCATTACATTCACCATTTTCTGAAACTTCAATCAATACAGAATGTGCGCGATATACTCTAATTGCTGCATTAGCATGATTATAATCATCTTCATGATAAAGCTCAACGTCATGTTCTTTTCGAAGTAAGGCTAATAGACCTTGAGCAACTGATGTCCTTTGCATAATAAGCACAATCGTCTGCATTTTAATGCCTCCCCTCATCAAAATAAAAATCAAGAGTTTTCTCTTCTATCCTAATAATAATTTTAATGATTTTTATTTCTTTTACCCTACCCGCAAGGAACAGGTTTTTTCAATACGAACAACTGATACTGAAAGTATGAGTATAAGACTATTCACACAAATCAAATTCTTAAGAGAAAGCATTCAATTATCCAATTTTAAAATATAAGGAAAAAATATTATTAATATAACGGATTGATCCAACCATTTGTAATCATGTAGAAAACAAGTTCAACTGTTTTTGTAAAACCTGTCTTTGCAAGCATATTTGCCTTGTGGTATTTAACTGTATTTTCAGATATAAAAAGTTCTTCGGCAATTTCTTTATTTGTCATCAGCTTACAAGAAAGCCTTAATACTGTCATCTCTCGCTCAGTAAAAGGTGCCTCTCCCATAGGCATAGGAATAACTTTAGGTTCAGGAAAATATTTCTCACCTTTCATGACACCTTTCGCCACTTCCATAAAATAATCGAGGCTCTCACTTTTAAAAATAAAAGCATGTGCTCCAGCTTCCTTAGCGCGTGGGATATAGGATACCTCATTAAATGCTGTCATAATAATAACTTTTATTTCGGGGTATTTCTCTCTAATTTTCTTTGCCGCTAAAAGACCAGAGGCTCCATCTTCTGTGCATACATCCATAAGAACAAGGTCTGGCAAAAGATTCTCACAGTAATTTTCTGCAAATTCAGCATTTGCGATATCACCAATAATTTCAAAATCTCCTGACCGCTCAAAAATAGTACGAATTGACTGGCGCATAGATTCATGATCTTCAACTATTAATATTTTTATCATTTTATTAATTCCTAAAAACCAGCATTAAATTTAATAAAACTGTATATCCATACCTAATTTATTTTAAGGTCAACAAATAAAGCTTTGCATTCTTTACTTATATGATAATATTTTATGGGATTTTTCATACTGTCCTTAAAGGACAGTCTTTGTCAGAATCAGATATTAATGTAAGGGATTAATCCAGCCATTAGAAACCATGTAAAAGGCTAGTTCTATTGATTTTTTAAAACCAGTTTTGGCAAGCATATTCGCCTTATGAAATTTGACAGTACGTTCTGTGATAAATAATTCATCTGCAATTTCCTTGCTCGTCATATATTTACACATGAGTCGCAATATCTCCATCTCTCTTTCGGTTAGAGGAACTTCGCCTGTTGGTATAGGTATCGCCTGTGGTTGAGCATAATATGTTTGTCCTTTCATCACATTTTCTGCAACCTCTACAAAAAAATCTAAACTTTTACTCTTAAAAATAAAGGCATGAGCACCAGCTTCTTTTGCTCTAGGACTATATGAAATTTCATTAAAACCAGACATTACAATCACTTTTATCTCCGGCATTTTATCCCGAATGTTTTTCGTTGCTTCTATGCCAGAAATATCTCCTTCTGTGCGAACATCCATTATAACAAGATCTGGTTTTACTCTTTCACAGAATAATTCAGCTAAAGCTGCGCTTTGAAGACTTCCTGCAATAACAAAATTACCTGATTCTTCTAAACTAAATTTTAATGAATCACACATGGATTCATGATCATCAACAATAAGTACCTTATACATAATCAGACCTCTTTGGAACTTTAGCCGATATTGTAAAACTAGGTAATGTGGAGATATTAAGCTCACCGTTTTGTTCTGCCACTCGACTTTTCATTCCACTAATTCCACCACGTTCTTTAATTTTTTTTGTGGTTTTATGCCCATTATCTGTTACGGTGAGAAAATAACTATCTTCATTATATTGCAATTCAACATTTATCTCTGTTGCAAATCCATGACGTACTGCATTAGTGATTGCTTCTCTAATAATGCCAATAAAAAGTTTGCTTATTCTATTATTTTCAGGAAGATCCCCATCAATATTGATTTTCACACCTATAGATAGAAATGTTTCACATAAGCTCGCAAGTTCATTTTTACTAATAGTTTGTCTTGTGTTGACCTTCATTTCATCAAAAAGACCTTCGGTTATTGAGATTAACATTTCATTATCTGGGATATCACTGCTATGAAAGGATCTCAGAATAAGAGAAAGTCGATTGCCGAGAATATCATGAGCACGCATTCTTGCAATTTCAATTTCTTTTTTATAGCTAAGCTCATGCAAATTTGCAAGCATTTCTTTTAATTCATCACTTCTTTGATTCAGTTCTTCATTATGGTATTTTAGTTCTTCTGTTAATTCCCATTGTTCTGTAATATCTGAAGTAGAAATCATAATATAGCTCTTGTGCTGGATTTTCAGCATACGTTTGGAAAATAACCATGCCCTGCCATCAGGAGCTACGCAAGCGATTCCATCCACATTTTCAATATTCTCTAAAGTAATGCTTTGAGATTGTAATAAATCATAAAACATTAAGCCATCTCGCTGTACCTTTCCAGTTAAGGATGTCATTAAATTCTGCATGCTTTTATTAATAAGTAAAATATGTCCGTCTTGTTCACAAAATAATATTCCTGAATGTAAAGTATCCATTGCATTCTTTACTGCTAAAGAAGAAAGACCATTATGAATTTCATTGTAACGCATTATACTTATATAAATACTTCTACAAAAAAAGAAAATTAATGAAAAAACAACTAACCAAGGATACAATTCACCCGAAAAAATTTCCATATAGGGTAATAAAACAACTGCAGGCAATACAGACAAAAGAGGCCAAGGTCTTTTTTTATTTATACTAATATAAATAGCTATAGCAATAAGTAAGAATACCGTAACCATGCGGATAAATTCATATTTTATAGGAATAAAAATTGTATTCGCTCTCGCCATTACCAGATGGCCATGAACAAAAGAATAAATAAGTATAATAAGAAGCAAGAAAAGTTCAAATATATTTTCTGTTTTTCGAATTGTTTTTTTATTCTTTTCCCATCTATAGCAGCTCATAATCAATGCAATGGTTTGAGAAACAACATTAAATAGAACAAGTACAGTAAGAATTAAATTGAAACCTAATGGTAGTTTTAAAAATTCAAGCATTACTTTCACCACCTTTCGATGTAAAAGATAAGCCTATACCGACAGCATCGTCCAAATCTTTAACTTCAAATTTTCCACAATTTGTTTGTACGAGTTTATTGAGCCTATGATTTGGTTTATATAAACTGTCATTATTCGATAACATTAACCACATATTGAAATCATTTTTAGTAGCGCGTAAGCGAACTAATATTGGTCCATTGCTATTCTTAACACTGTAGGAAAGGATTTCTTCAAGGAAATTATAAAATAAAACATCAATACGCGCAGGTATTGCTCCCTTTATTTCATTGATAATTCGAGCATTGACTCCAGCTAAAGTTGCATATTCGCTGAGTTCATCCATATATACTTCTAACTCAGCTGCATCAATCGGCAAATTTTCTTGTTCACTAAAAAAGAAATCCGAGCGTCTTTTTATATAACAAAATGACATAGCTACTATAGCCAATCCCTTTTTTTTGTTTTCTGATTCAGATAGCTTTTTTATAGTATCTTGAAGCTCAGTCAGTTTTTCAGATATTTCAGCTTCAAGACCATCCATAAGTTGATTTCTAGCATTTTCTTCTTCTGTTTCTTGTTTTATTTTCACGCTTTTCGTCAATACTTCATTCGCTTTTTCGCTTTTTTTAACGGATTCCACGATTTGTTTATATAAAATATTAAGCTTACTAATATCTTCATGCCAAACAGAAAAACCTCCTGTTATCGCTTTAGAAAACATAAGTGTATCCTCATCTATCTGCATAAAAAGCTCATTACTAGACAGAATATGTGAGAGCGTTTCATTGTCTAAATCCATTGCATTTTTAGATGAGATGGCTATATCTCCAGTATCATCTATAATCTGCATAGGAAGAGGTGAATTTGTAAAGAATGGTATGTATTTCGAATTAACCGGAATCATTCCTGAACGAATGGATGCCTCAAAAAACAAAATAGATAAAACAGCAAATACCATCGCCAAATCACTTTCATAAGCAATAGGTATTCGATTAATATAGCCATACCCATATGCTATAAGCAAAAGATGTAGCAAAAGGGGGAAGATTAATCCTCTTTTTCGAGGGCTACGAATGCATCGTACTATCAGCATACCTATAGCTGTAGAAAATTGGATTAGAAACAAAGCAATGATAAAATAATATCCCATTCCATATGTATAATCATCCAGCCAGCCTTGTTGAGACAAATCTAAAACATAAACAAATCCATGTAAATCATTTGTAAAAACTAAAAGAACAGCAGCAATATTTAAGATAGCAGTCATCCATAGCCATAAAGGCGGATTTACTTTTTCTTCTGGTTTATCAATTCCCCATGCCAGCCACAATACAATAAAAGAAAGTAAAATTTGGAATGGAATATACGTATACCATAAATATCTTGGCAATGCTGTTTCAAAATTAATTTGCCATTTGATCAAACGAAGTAATATCCAACCAACTAGAAGAGCAGCTGTTGCAATAGCGCCTCTCTTTACTCTTTTTTGCATTGCTCTATTTACAACAGTTGCCGCCCACACTAAAACAAAAACAATTAATAGAGAACTTAGTATTTGATGCTCACGTGCATCTGCACTTGAATAAAGACGCACCCCAAATCCTTCGCGGCGTAGGATAGGCTGAGAATGAAAACTTTGCATATTGTAATAATTGACATCAGGAATAGTAACTGCTGGCTTATATGCCGCTGCATTGGGATAAAAATTCCAATCGCAACGTCCATCTGGAAGACGTAATCCTGCCGAAAGAAGTTTTTCATCCATATCATCAGGTATTGTCAATTTTATATTAGATAAAAGTCCCGAAACATAACTAAAAGTGCCTTCTCTTGGTATGACAATATCCAAATCTCGTCCAGATTTCTTTAAAAATACTGCTTGATAGTCATAACAGATAAGAATCGGAGAATCTAATTTGTTTGTTCTAAGAAGTCCATCTTTTCTTAAATTTTTTAAAAATTTTACTGCCGTCTCAGCAGTATAATCTTCACCTTCAAGACCATATGCCATGGCAAACGAAATCGGCCACATATCGTGAGTTCCCGTTAAAATAGAGATTTGTTGCACCCCATTAATAAGATCATACCAACCTGTTATTTGTTTGTCGGTTTGTTCACGGTCTACTGCAATAATGACTGTAGACATAAATTGTGGATACCAATACTTTGCAAGCCCTTCTGAAATCATTGCTTCTGCCTGAGTATCCATTGATTGTGCAATATTTCCTTTTTCTAAATACGATAAAACCTGGCCATTACCTGCTTTAATTTCATATTCAGGAAAAAGTTCGTTCATTGCATCAAAATAGAGTGATGATTGATTTGGAGCATAAAAAATTATATTTTCAGAAGAGGATTTTTTTTCTTTGGCACCTAAAAAAATAGCAATAAGGCATAAAAACAAAATCGCCAAACAAATTATCATTCTGTGTTTATGTCTTCTATCCATATCGGACATACTTTCATTTTTATGTTGAATTAATAATTTTATTCAAAGCTAAACTTACCAAAGCAAAAAAATATTTTCTTTGTATTAATTATACCATTTATATATAAATGATTTTACATTGCTCCGAGTTTTGCAAACAGATAGTCAAGAGATGTGTCATAATAAACAAAGTCATCAGCTTTTCCATCTCTAACAGCATCCATCGCTAATCTTCGATCTACATGGTCATCTTGCGAAGCTAGAAGTAAGATACGTATATCTGGTTTAGCAGCTTGCAGTTCCTCACAAAAAGCAGAAAGTGTAGCAAGATTTTTGGAAGCAATTTCAACGATATCAACAACTGCAATATCAATTTTCATAATTACTATGTCCAATGATGCTTGTTTTGGATTAAGAAGTAAAAAAGGATGAAAATCTAAATCTTTTTGTATCTTGATAGTTGAAGCAAAGCTCTGCGCAAATATTTTATTTGTTGTAATAAAACCAATATTTTTCATAAGCATGACCTTTCATCTCTCTAGATATTATTATTGTGAAAGATAGCTTTGTCATTATTATATCTCCTTTCAAAATTTTCTATACTATCCTCAAGGTACAGGATTGTTCAAAAAACTTAATTATTTTATTGTGATTTTATTAAGCTTATAGATTATGAATATCTTGAGATTCAACTGTTTTTGTATTTCATAAAATTCTTTTAATATTTAAATCAGTCTTTTTTATATACTTCAAAAAAATTATTTTATAAATTTTTTAATAATAAATATCTCTAAAGAATGAATTCATGCATATTTACTTGTTTTATTTTTTAACGTTCAGTATAATCATTAAAATTAATGTATAAATATACGGAGGTGATTTAAATGACAAAAGTTTTTATTGTTGGTGAAGCAGGTACAACTGGTTTGAGACTTCGAACTCGTTTATCGTCACGTCCTGATCTTGAGCTACTAAAAATCAATGATTCTCTTCGCAAAGATCCGGAAGAATTACGTCGACCAATTGAAAAGGCCGATTTTGTTTTTCTTTGCCTACCAGATGAGGCAGCAATAGAAATTTGCAAGCTTGCCAAGGGAACAAAGGCTCGATTAATTGATTGCTCGACCGCACATCGTACTGCTCTTGATTGGACCTATGGTTTTCCTGAACTCTCATCATCACATAAAGAGTCTCTTGGCTCTGCAAAATATGTTTCTTCACCTGGCTGCCATGCTAGTGGCTTCATTGCGCTTATCTATCCTCTTATTTCTCAAGGCATCCTTCCAAAAGATGCTTTACTTGCCTGTACTTCACTTACTGGATACAGTGGTGGCGGCAAAAATATGATCTCAGAATATGAAGCTACAGATCGAAATTCTATTTTTTCAAGCCCACGACTATATTCTTTAGAACAAAATCATAAACATCTGCCAGAGATTGTCGTCCAATGTGGATTAAATTCTGCTCCGACTTTTCTGCCGATTGTCGGAGACTTTTATGCTGGGATGCTAACGACAATCACAATTCATCATAGCCAGTTAAACAAACCCTATGATGTTAAGGCTCTTCGTGATTGTTATCATAAACATTATGATCAAAGCCCCTTAATCCACGTGATGGACGAAGCACCTTCGGCACTTTACGCCGGCACTTTTGCCGGACGAGACGATATGGCTCTTTATGTTTCAGGAAATGCTGAACGTCTAACATTATGTTCTTTATTTGATAATCTAGGCAAAGGAGCTTCTGGTGCTGCTATACAATGCCTAAATATGATGTGTCATTTACCAGAAGAAACCGGTCTCGTTTTTAATCAAAAAACAAATTAAAACTCTCGGAGGTTTATATTTTATAAAATGAAAACAGTTAAAGGTGGTGTCTGCGCACCTAAGGGCTTTCTCGCAGCTGGAATTGATTGCGGTATTCGTAAAAATGGCAAAAAAGATTTGGCTTTGATTGTTAGTCAAAAAGAAGCTGCTGCTGCAGGAGTCTTTACTAAAAATCTTGTCAAAGGTGCACCTATTATAGTTTCGCAAAAGCATCTTAAAAGTGGTTATGCTCGTGCTATCATCGCTAATAGTGGCAATGCCAATACCTGTAATGATAATGGATTGGAGATTGCTGAAGGTATGTGTGAATTAGTAGAAAGACTCACTGATATCCCTTCTAATAACGTACTTGTTGCTTCTACAGGTGTCATTGGCCAAAAACTTAGCTTAGCCCCGATTGAAAATGGGATGCCAGATTTGATTGATTCTCTCGGTCAAAATTCAGATGATGCCGCCACAGCTATTATGACTACTGACACTTATAAAAAAGAAGCCGCTGTTGAAATGATACTTGATGGAAAAACTGTCCGCATCGGCGCAATTGCCAAAGGTAGCGGTATGATTCATCCTGACATGGCTACAATGCTAGTTTTTGTTACAACGGATGCCGTGATCTCGCCAGCACTTTTGCAAAAGGCTCTTCTTTTTGCTATTGAAGATAGTTTTCATATGATCAGTATCGACAGGGATACGTCCACTAATGATACCGTATTTGTGCTGGCTAATGGGCTGGCAGAGAATAAACCGATCATCGAAGAAGATGCCGACTTTGAACTTTTTAAAACTGCCTTATTAGATTTATTCCTTCTGCTCAGCCGCTCTATTGCCAAAGACGGTGAAGGTGCAAGTAAACTTTTAGAATGCCAAGTGACAGGTGCAAAGATAAAATCGGATGCAGCTAAAATTGCCAAAAGTGTTATTTGTTCTCCTCTTTTTAAATGTGCCATGTTTGGAGCTGATGCCAATTGGGGACGTGTCCTCTGTGCCATCGGCTATGCTGGCGCACAGGTAGACATAGGAAAAATTGAAGTATCTTTCCAATCCTCTGCTGGCGAAATTGATGTCTGCAAAAATGGTGAGGGATTAGAATTTTCTGAAGAATTGGCTAAATCAATTCTCAGCCAAGATGAAATCATTATCAAAATCGCACTTAACGATGGTACAGAAAGTGCTACTGCTTTTGGCTGCGATTTAAGCTATGACTATGTAAAAATTAATGGCGATTACAGAAGTTAAAAGAGGGGATTTGACCATGATTGAAAAATTAACTAATGCACAGCGTGCCAAAGTATTAATTGAGGCTTTACCATACATTCAGCGCTATAATAATAAAATTGTCGTCATTAAATATGGCGGCAATGCTATGGTCAGCGAGGAGCTCAAGCTTGACGTGATGGGCGATATTGTTCTGCTTTCATTAATAGGCATTCGAGTCGTCCTCGTACATGGTGGAGGTCCAGAGATTAGTGAAGTTTTAAACGCGATGAATATGGAAAGCCATTTTATTGATGGATTGCGTGTAACAGATAAAAAAACAGCTGAAGTTGTGCAAATGGTGCTATCAGGCAAAATTTCCAAAAACCTGGTATCTCTTATCGGAAATCTGGGTGGCAAAGCGATTAGTCTATCTGGTATGGATGGACATATGATTGAGGCAAAAGTTTTGAGTGAAGATCTCGGTTATGTAGGTGAAATTACCAATATCAACCCAAATCCCATTCTAGATATATTAGATAAAGGCTATATTCCAGTCATATCTAGTATTGGCTATGATCAAGAAGCCAACAGTTATAATATCAATGCTGACACTGCTGCCAGCCGTATTGCCGGCATGCTCAAAGCAGAAAGTCTGATTTTAATGACGGATGCTCCTGGTCTATTACGCAATAAGGATGATCCTCAAAGTCTTATTCCTGTCGTCAATGTCAGTGAAGCTCCACAATTGGTACGTGAGGGTATTATTTCTGGAGGTATGATCCCAAAAGTTGAATGTTGTACAGATGCGATACGAAGAGGAGTGAAAAAAGTTTTCATTATTGATGGTCGTGTACCACATTCGATTCTGATTGAAACACTAACGGATGAGGGAATTGGCACCATGTTTCTTAAAGGAGATAATTAATATGAATATTATAAAAGCAGACGAAACCTATATTGCTAAAACTTATGCTCGTGCACCATTCCTTGCAGAGAGTGGGCATGGTGCTCGTATCATTGATGCTGAAGGCAAAGAATACATTGATCTTGGCAGTGGCATCGGTGTCAATGTCTTTGGAGCTTGTGATCCGCCCTGGATTGCAGCAGTTGAAGCACAATTACATAAATTACAGCATTTATCTAATCTTTATTATACTGCGCCACAGGCAGAGCTAGCAGAAATGCTTTGCATGCGAACCGGATTCAAAAAGATCTTTTTTGCAAATTCTGGTGCGGAGGCGAATGAATGTGCTATTAAATCCGTGCGCAAATATTCTAATGAGAAATATGCTCCTGGACGCAGCACAATCATCACCTTAGAAAATAGTTTTCATGGCCGTACAATGGCTACCCTCTCTGCTACAGGACAGACAGATATGCATGTTCATTTTGGGCCTTTTTTAAATGGTTTCAAATACGCTCCTGCTAACGATTTTGCAACATTAAAAACATTATGTGATGGTACCATTTGCGCGATAATGCTGGAACTCATACAAGGTGAAAGTGGCGTAAATCCACTGGACGAAAATTATGTTAAACAGATAGCTGAATTCTGCCAAGAACAAGATATTTTATTAATAATTGATGAGGTTCAAACTGGTAATGGACGAACTGGTTCTCTTTATGCCTATCAACATTATGGTATTATGCCTGATCTTATTACTACAGCTAAAGGTTTAGCAGGCGGTCTACCTTTAGGCTGTGCGATGCTAGGTGAAAAGCTTTCAAATACGCTGACGCCAGGCAGTCATGGCTCTACCTTTGGTGGTAATCCTATTGCTGCTGCTGGCGCCATTAGCATTCTCTCAAGGTTGGATGAACCTTTATTCGCAGAAGTTAAGCGTAAAGGAAATTACATTCGAGCGCAGTTAACAGATGCCAAAGGTATCAAAAATATAACTGGGATTGGCTTGATGTTGGGTATTGAGACTGAAAAGGATGCTAAATTCTTATCTTTAGAATGTCTTAAGCATGGCATTATCGTGCTGACCGCTAAAAATAAACTTCGGCTATTGCCTCCTCTAAATATATCAGACAAAGAATTAGCTATAGCTATGCAAATATTAAAAGGAGTACTTGCAGAATGAAACATTTATTAAAACTTTCGGATCTTAGTAAGAAAGAAATTCTTGCTATCTTAAATCTTGCTGATCAACTCAAATTTGAAAAGAAAAATAATATTGATCATCCTTTGTTAAAAGGTAAAACACTTGGCATGATTTTCCAAAAAAGTTCTACTCGGACAAGAGTTAGTTTCGAAGTAGGCATGTACCAACTCGGTGGAAATGCTCTATTTCTCTCTCCACGTGATTTACAAATTGGTCGAGGCGAACCTTTGCAGGACACTGCACGTGTACTCTCTCGTTATCTAGACGGTATTATGATCCGTACTTTTGCACAAAAAGAAGTGGAAGATTTAGCAAAATACGGCTCTATCCCAATCATCAACGGGCTGACTGATTATGCTCATCCTTGTCAGGTTCTTGCTGATCTGATGACCATCCGTGAACATAAACATAGTCTTAAGGGTCTCAAACTTTGTTTTATTGGCGACGGCAACAATATGGCAAATAGCTTGATAGTTGGTTGTATTAAAATGGGTATGTCTGTAGCCATCGCTTGTCCTAAAGAATACAAACCAGATGCCGAGTTAATGCAATGGGCGAAATCAAATGGGAATTTTATCTGCACTGATGATGTATTATTAGCTGCAAAAGATGCCGATGTGCTTTATACAGACGTTTGGGCTTCCATGGGCCAAGAATCAGAAATGCAGGCACGTCTTGCCGCTTTTTCAGGTTTCCAAATTAATGCTGAAGTGCTAAGTCATGCAAAACCTGATGTTATGGTTCAGCATTGTCTGCCCGCTCATCGCGAGGAAGAAATCACCCAAGAGGTTTTTGAAGCTCATGCGGATGAAATTTTTGACGAAGCCGAAAATCGCCTGCATGCCCAAAAAGCTGTATTGGTTAAGTTACTTGGTAAGTGATAAATATATCCGAAATGTTTATCTTTTAATCCCATTCCAAATGAAGATGTTTGGCACAATAATTTGGAATGAGATATTAATCTAAGAGTTTCTCATTTATTTTTCATTTTTCTCAAATCATAGTAGAATAAGTCTGTGATTCGTCTTCGTAGCTCAGCAGGATAGAGCGTCCGCCTCCTAAGCGGAAGGCCCCGGGTT
>DIRM01000041.1 GCA_002427545.1 Mageeibacillus sp. UBA5436
GCGCTCGTGTTGAGCGCGATAGCTAAATTAGCTATTTATATAATAAATTTATAACATATATTGATATTAAATGCTTTAAACAATAAAAAAACAGGTTTGTTAATTTTTGGAACTGAAATCACACGTTAAAATTGGTAAAAGTGATTTTTGATTATGTTTTAATAATGTTTATAAAGAGTTCGCAATTTTAAAATACGATTGATAGAGAAATTGCTTTATTTCAAAAAAACACTATAAGAAAGATAAGGCAACATAATGTAACGAATTAATCTACAGACTTATATTAAGTGTAATCTATTTTATTGATATTTCAAATTGTTAGAAAAAAACATCAAAAATGAGACAAAGATTTGTTTTCAATTTAAATGTTTAAGGGTTTATGGCCTAATTTTGAAGATTCAAATAACATTTGATATTTTATACATAAATTAGATAAAAACTTTAATACAAATAGGTTATTAAAAAATATATCTATTGATATTAACAAATTTAAAGAAATAAAAGAAATACAAACTAGATTATAATATATGAATCTAATTATAAGTAAAAGATTTTATTATCATTGAACTTGAAAGAATAAGGTTATCTCCAGTAAAAATCAATTGTTTTTATAATCCTGTAAGCAATAAGATATTAAAAAAGATTCTTTTATTAAATAATACCTGTAAATCTTCATCAATTTATCATTGGAAATTATAATAATCTATATTTATGTTGCGAAATATATTATAGACGACTATCATAAAATAGTAATGATTGATGACAAAATCTAAAAAGGTGAATAAATGCCATGATGATTCTCGTATGCTACGATGTCGCAACTTCATATAATAATGGAACAAAACGTTTAAATAAAGTTGCTAAAATTTGTAAGGATTATGGACAACGAGTACAAAATTCAGTATTTGAATGTCAAGTTACACCAAGTGACTACCTGATATTAAAGCATAAATTAGAGAAAACTATTGACCTTGATCAAGATGCTTTACGTTTTTATCACCTGGGAAAAAATTGGCAAAGCAAACTTGAAACATTAGGTAAAGATTATTCTTATGATCCAGAAAAAGATAGTTTTATATTTTGAATATATATAAACAGCCTGACGAAAATAAGATTAATGTAATAAAAATTAAAAAATAGAAGTTATTATTTGAACTACATACTCAAATTAAACCATTAGATGGTTTTAGGAGAGAAAATATGACGAAATATGCTAGATTAGATGAAAATACTTTAGAATCGACGTTACCTCAGGGGCAAATTCTTAAAGATCATATTGATGGCGTAACTAAAAGATGTTTAGAGAGTCAAATACCTAACTTTGAAGCTACATCAGAACTAATAGGTCTAACTCATGATGTGGGCAAGTATGCAAAAATTTGGCAGGACTATTTGATTAAATCTTCACGAAATTCTAAATCAGATGCTCCTCATGAACCTATCACTCAAATAGCACATTCCCCCTATGGGGCGTATTATTTAACTAAAAAATGGGAAAAAATATTTTTTCCCAATCAACAGTCAAATGCGGAAAAAGAATTATCTCAATTTAGTTTGGAAGTTTTACAATACGTTATCTTAGCTCATCATGGGATATTTGATGCTTTTTCACCGAAAGGACATCGAGTTCTTGAACAAAGAGTAAATAATTTCTCTGTAAAATATGAATATAATTATGCGGAGACTGAAAAAGAATTTGAATCAGATTTTTCATCAAAATATATTAAAAAACTAATAATTGAGTCACAAAATGAGATAAAAAATTATTTCCTTAAAACGTATAAATTTTTTGAAGGTGAAAATACTAAAAATAAATTCCCATTTTGGCACACATTAGGAATTCTTACGCGAATGTTACTCTCTACTTTAATTGATTCTGATTGGAGTGATGCCGCTGCTTACTATCGGACTGATGAAGAAGATTGGCAAAAAATATATGAAAAATTTGATTGGCAAAGTATGATTGATTCTTTAGAAGATTATTTAAAATCTTTTCCCAAGATAAGCAAAATGGATTTAATTAGGCAAGAAATATCAAATGAATGTCTACAAGCTGCATCTCGAAAAACAGGAATTTATAAATTAGATATTCCTACTGGCAGTGGAAAAACTCTTTCTGCCATGCGTTTTGCTCTTACACATGCCAAGCTTAATAATAAAAAAAGAATTATTTATACAGCACCATATAAATCAATTATTAATCAAAATGCGGCGGTATATAGAAAAGCCTTGCTAGGTAATAATCTAAATAACCAGTTGCTTTTAGAACATCATGGTGATGTTATGATAGATAAAAATATCTTAAAATTATTAAACTCTCAAAATCATTCGAATTTTGAAAAAAAACCTAATAAACAAGAATCTACAAATGAGTTTAATTCACTATATGATTATCTAACTTCTACGTGGGAAGCACCAATTATCTTAACTACTCAAGTTCAACTTTTGCATACTTTCTTTAAAGATCGTAGTGCATCTATTAGACGTTTTCATGCATTAACTAATTCTGTTCTGATTGTTGATGAGTTTCAATCTATTCCTATTAGAGCAAAAAGCTTGTTTAATATAATGATTAACGTATTATCTGAATATTTTGGTACAACTGTTATTTTATGCACTGCAACACAACCTCCATTTGAAAATACAATTAAAGATAAAAATACAGGTTATAGCATTGTTCCTATTAATTACGCAGAATATCCTAATCTTGTGAGAAATTACAAAGATGACAAAATTTTCCAGCGAACGATGATTAGGGATATTCGAACCAAAGTTCCTCTCGATATTGATAGATTCGCAAATTTTATTCAAACAAGAATTAGTACATCAATTAAATCTCTTCTTATAGTACTTAACACTAAATATGCTGTTCAAATGATGTATCAGACAATGATCGAAAAACAAGTTGATGGAACGATTATTGCGCTGAGCAATACAATGATTCCTGTCCATCTTAGCCAACAAATTAAAAAAATTGAGAATCATCTTGATGACATTAAAAAGAATGTAAAAGTTCCAAAACTTATTGTGATTAGTACTTCGTTGATTGAGGCAGGGGTTGATTTGTCTTTTGAGGAAGTGATTAGATCATATAATGGATTGGATATTATTACACAAGCAGCGGGACGCTGTGGTAGGAATGGAGAGCTAAATGGTATAGGTAATGTATGGATAGTGCACTTAGCAGGAGAAATTGAAAATATTTCAAAAATGAAAGATTTAAAAATTGCTCAAGAATCTACTTTTTCTACTTTATATCAAACAAAAAAAATAAATCAAAAAACAGGAGATACCAAGGGCTTAAAAGAACTAGGTTTAGATAATTCAGAAGATGTGGCAAATCAAGAACAAGCTTTAGATATTTATTACCGTAATTATTTACCTCAATTAGCAAAAGAGACTCATTATCCTGATGACGAGAATGAAGACATGACACTTTTTGATCTTTTAGGTGAAAATAAATATTCTAAAGAAAAATATAAAAATAAACATTTGGTGAAAAATAATCAAAAGAATCATTTCTTAAACCAAGCTTTTAAAACGGCTGGAGAAAAATTTGAAGCCTTCGATGATGAGTCAATCCGCATTTTTATTCCTTGGAAACAAGAAGGAAATGATCTATTAATAAAATTAAATAGTGACTTACCTTATGTAGAAAAAGAAAAATTATTGACTTTAGTTGAACGCTATTCTGTAGGTGTTATGCCTTGGAAATTTTGTGAACTTAGGGATCAAGAGGATGTTTTTCCTGTTATGGATGAACAAATATATTCTTTGTCAGAGATGTCGTTAAAATCACTTTACTCAGATGATTTAGGTTTGATTCTAAAAGAAACAAGTGATAATAAAAAAGCCGATGACATTTCATTTATTAATTAATTTAGAAAGGAGTGTTTTTTATATAGTGACCTAGAAAGGAGCGTTTTTTAACAAGATATTAATAAATCTAAATGATGCAGTAATTTAAATTGTAAATTCGCATCTAAGAAAGGAGATTTATGAAACGAGAACGTTATTATTCTTTTCGTGTCAGTGGAAGAAGAGCATTGTTCTCTGATCCGGCAAATAGGATTGGAGGGGAGAAAATGTCTTATTTGATACCTACTTATCAAGCCTTAAAAGGTATAACGGAATCAATTTATTGGAAGCCATCTATTATTTGGACAATACATAGATTACGGATTATGAATTCTATTCAAACTGAAGTTGTTGGTATTCGACCAATCAAATTTAATAAAAGTACGAATGATCTTGCCTATTATACTTATCTCAAAAATGTAGATTATCATGTTGAGGTTTCTTTTGATTGGAATAAGAGTAGACCGGAACTTGCTTCAGATTGGAATTTCAAAAAGCATGAAGATATATTTTTACGATCCTTAAAAAAGGGAGGTCGCCGAGACATTTTTTTAGGAACAAGAGAATGTCCAGGATACGTTGAACCGTATGAATTCGATGATGGCAAAGGTGAGTATGATGAAATAGAAACAATGAGCTTTGGTGTACAATTTCATAGTTTTATTTATCCAGATGAACATGATCCAACGGATTCTGATTATGGGAAGCTAACAACAAATTTATGGATACCAGAATTAAAAGGAGGAATTATTAATTTTATCAAGCCTAATGAATGCACCATGCATAGAACGTTACGTGATTACAATATAAAAGTTTTTAAACCTGGTGAAAATTTTCAATTCGTAGAAGAGATGAACTCCAATTTTGATACAGTTATTAATCAAAATAATAAGGAGGGACTTTAAATATGAGTTGGCTTGGAACTTTGACAAACATGTATGATTATTTATCAGAAAAAAGTGAGGAAAATCCAGATAAAACTAAAGATTTAGCACCGCCTGCAACCCTATTTCAGAATGCACAATTGGAGATAGTGCTTTCAGAAAATGGCGAACTTTTACGTGGTAACTTGATTTCCAAAGAAGAAGCACCGACGATGATCCCTGTTACATTGAATTCAGATATTCGTACAAATAAACCTTATCCCCATGCACTATTTGATAATTTAGAATATTTAGCCGGTGATTTGGAAGATTACTTGCCAACTAACAATACAAAAGAACAGGAATATCAGGCTAAAGTACGAACAAATTACTTTCTACCATATGTCGAGCAATTACGAAAATGGACAAAATTCGAAGCGAAAAATAAATTTTTACAAATAATCTATGGATATTTAAAAGAAGAGCGTCTGACAAAAGATTTAATTAAACTGGAATTACTTAAATTAGATGAATTTAATAAAATTGATGCCAATTTTAAACATCAATCTACTTCTCAAAATAAATTCTTTGTGCGAATAGGAATTCAACTCAAAGAAGAAGGTGAAAAAATATACAAATTATGGAATGAAAGAGATTTCTTAAAATCATATTCAGATTATTATTTATCACAGTGTTTAGATCAAAAAGATGTTTGCTATGTAACTGGTAAAATACTTCCTATTAAAACTATGCACGGCAAAGGTATACGTTGGGCAGGTGATGGAGCAAAGTTAATATCTTCAAACGATAAAGATAACTTTACTTATAGAGGACGTTTTTTAGAACCAAATGAAGCATTTTGTGTAAGTTATGAAGTTAGCGAAAAGGCACATAGTGCTTTGCGTTGGCTTATTAGAAATCAAGCCTATTCTAATAATGGATTCGTTTTGCTCGCCTATGGCACCGAAGATAAGATTATTCAACCATTTGAAGATACTGAGCAAGCTTCTTTTAGTTTTTTTGCAAAAGTTTCAGATGAAATGAGTCCATCTGTTATAGAAACAGAAAAAGATTTTTCAAAATCACTTGGTGAAGCCATTCGTGGTCATATTTATCAGTTAGATCCAGATAAGAAAATTAATATTATTGCTTTGGATAATGCAACTCCGGGTAGATTGTCTATTCAATATTATCGCGAGATGGGCGCTTCTGAATATTTAAATAATCTTGCTTATTATCATAAAAGTGTTAGTTGGTTACATCGTTATAAAAAAGATAATCAAAACAAAATTTATAATTATATAGGAGCCCCAAGCTCAATGGATTTAATTAATTATGTATTTGGAGTTGAACGAAATAACTTCATGACACTAGGAGATAAAGATAAGTATCGCAATCAACTATTGCAACGTTTATTGCCTTGCATTATTGAGAAAGCACCAATACCTAAAGATTTTGTGAAGCAAGCTTTTGAAAGTGCTATTTGCCCACTAACAAAAAGCTATTACAATTGGCAAAGGTCTCTGACAATAGCTTGTGGAATTATGAAAAAATATTACTCCGAAATAAAAAATCAAAAAGAAAGGAAAGAATTTACAATGGCCTTAGATATGAAGCTAGATGATAGAAGTTATCTTTATGGACGTCTATTAGCAATTGCGGAAAAAATAGAACGTGATTCTTTACAACAAAAAGATAAATCGTATGATAGACAAACAAATGCAATGCGTTTTATGAATGCTTTGGCAAAAAAACCATATTCGACATGGACGAATATTGAGCTTAAATTACAACCGTATCTCAAATCTATAGCATCAGGTAATCGTGAATATTACCAGAAAAAAATAGGAGAGGTAATGGATTTATTTTCAGTTGATGATTATACCTCAAATAAAACTTTGGATGGGAAATTTTTATTAGGATTTCATTGCCAACTTCAAGATTTTTATAAAAAGAAACCAGAAAATAATATAGATAATGCAACACTTGAAATATAGTTGAATGATATAAAAATTAACCGGGATGTAGTTGAAAAATAAATCAAAATAAAAGGAGTAAAATATGTTAAACAATAAAATTGATTTTATAGCAATTATCAGTGTTAAAAATGCAAATCCTAATGGTGACCCGCTTAATGGAAATAGGCCAAGAGAAGATATTAATGGATTTGGAGAAATAAGTGATGTCGCTTTAAAAAGAAAAATTCGAAATCGGTGGATTGATATGGGTGAGTCAGTTTTTGTTCAGTCCGATGACAAAAATGTTGATGGGTTTAAAAGTCTAAGTGAGCGTGCTGAAAAAAATCTTAATAAAATAAAAGACAAATCCGAATATGCAAAAAAAGCCTGTGAAACCTGGCTTGATGTTAGGGGATTCGGTCAAGTCTTTGCGTTTAAAAAACGTAAAGATGTAAATGATGTTTCGGTAGGTGTAAGAGGACCAATTTCAATTCATCCAGCCTTTTCGATTGATACAGTTAATATAGAAGATATACAAATCACGAAAAGTGTAAATTCGGAACCTACAAAAGATGGTGGTAAAAGTTCTGATACCATTGGAATGAAGCATCGAATTGACTTTGGTTTGTATGTTACCAAGGGGTCAATCAATCCTCAACTGGCTGAAAAAACTGGATTTTCAGATGAGGATGCAGAAAAATTTCATCAAGCATTAATTTCATTATTTGATAATGACAGCTCAGCATCTCGTCCTGATGGTTCTATGTTAGTAGAAAAGGTTTTTTGGTTTAAACATAATTCTAAAAGTGGTCAATATCCGACTTTCAAAGTACATGATCAAATCTCTATTAAACGAAAAGTAGATGATGTTGAACCAAAATCAATTGAAGATTATGATGTCAAAGTTAACCGTCTTGAAGATTTAGATATGCAAGAATATTCTTTGCGTTAGTATTTATTACAACAGTTTTAAAAAAGTATAAAATCATGAAATACCTTCAATTAAATGGAATTCAACATTATGCGTTTTGTCCAAGGCAATGGGCTTTAATTTCTATTGAACAAGTGTGGTCAGAAAATGCAGATACTGTTTTAGGAGGTTTCGTGCATAAGCTTGCAGATGATCGCTATTTTGAAGAAAAACGCAAGGATAAAATTATAACTAGAGCAGTTCCAGTTCTTTCAAGAGAACTGGGATTGACTGGTATTATTGATGTACTTGAATTTCATCGTGTGAAAAATGGAATTATACTTAAAAATAATGAAGGTTTTTGGGAACCTTTTGTTATTGAATATAAGAAGGGGCACCCTAAAGCTAATAATTCAGACATTGCTCAATTGGTTGCTCAGATAATGTGTTTAGAAGAGATGTACGACATAGTAATTAAAAATAGTTCACTTTACTATAAGCAAACGAACAAACGATTAAATATAGAAATTACTGATGATTTAAAAAATCTGGTACGTCAATTCTGTACTGAAATGCATACTTTATATGAACAGGGAAAAACACCAAAAGCAACAAATGGGAAAAATTGTCAAAGATGTTCTTTAAAAGAACAGTGCCAGCCTAGATTGACACACCACAAACGTTCTGTCAGTAATTATATTGTAAAACAATGGGATGATTTAATATGAGAAAATTGCTAAACAATTTATACATAACACAACCTGATGTAAATTTAGGTCGTGATGGCAAAAATATTGTAATTTATCAAAAAGGTGAAAAGACACAACAATTTCCTGTTCAGTATTTTGAAAATATAATTTGTATGAATTATACAGGAATGAGTCCAGCATTAATGGAATTGTGTTTAGAAAATAATGTAAATATAACTTTTCTTAGTCAACAGGGAAAGATTAAAGCGAGGGTTGTTGGTCATGTTACTGGTAATGTATTACTACGTCAAGAACAATTCCGCATCGCTGACGATGAGGCAAGAGCTTTAGAGTTTGCAAGACTATTCATGCATGGTAAGCTTTATAACTCGATACAAGTTTTAAAGCGTGGAATTCGAGATTATCCTGATGCTCAATTTATAAATGAATTGCAAGAAACCATTGATAAGTTATTGAATTCAAAAAACAATATTGGTATTGTCACAAATTTGGCTGAGCTTTTGGGAGTGGAAGGGGATTCTTCTAGAAATTATTTTCAAGTTTTTGATAATTTAATAGTTAAGCAAAAATCTGATTTTACTTTTGAAAAAAGGGTGCGAAGGCCACCTACAGATCCAACAAATGCAATGTTATCCTTAACTTATGGTATGGTTAGAACTTTAGTCGAAAGTGCATTAACAACCGTTGGTCTGGATCCTTTCGTAGGTTTTTTTCATCAACCACGACCAGGCAGAACAAGCTTAGCTTTAGATTTAATGGAAGAACTAAGAGCATATATGGCAGATCGTTTTGTTTTGACTTTAATTAATCGTCAACAAATAAAAAAAGAAGATTTTTTCCGAAAAGAGAGTGGTGCATATCTATTTACAGAGGAAAGTTTAAAAAAATATTTAAATCTTTGGAATAAACGTTTATTTGATAAAATAACGCATCCATATCTAGAAGAAAAAATTGAGATTGGATTAATACCATATACACAAGCAGTACTTTTAGCACGTACAATTCGAGGCGATTTAAATCTTTATCCTCCATTTATGATGAATTAATTCTGCTTTTAAATGTGCAAAGATACATCACGAAAACTTTGTAAATCATACATTTATATAAATAATATCTGTAACAAATTAATAGAATATTTTCCGTATTTTGCCTTATTAAAAATTATGCAATATTATATTATTGTTTGCTAAAATAAGGTAATAATAATTTTACTGTAGAAATTTAAAAACTTCTTTGAGATATATTTGATATGAGTACATTAAAAATTCAATATCCAGGTTTTCAGGTAATTTTTTTATGTGAGAGGGATTTTATAACATTTTATGGATATAACTAATGCTGATTATGTACGAGCCTTCGCTTTAACGACCTTTGCTGGACTTTCAACTGGTCTTGGAGGACTTGTCGTCTATCGGGAAAAACCACTCAATCAACATATATTATCTTTTTCGCTGGGCCTTTCTGCTGGTGTCATGATTTACATTTCATTTGTAGAGATGCTGAGTCAATCATTTGATACATTGAGCTCCATTTATGGCCGAAGAGGTGATTTGTATACGGTGATAGCATTTTTTGTCGGTATGTTTATTAGTATGTTTATAGATTTTCTAATTTCTGAAAATGAAAATCCGCATGAAATGCATGGCGTAGAAGAGATCAGTTATGATCCCCATACTAATAAAAAATCAACTGTAAAAGAAAAAGAAGCACAGATAAATGAGCCACTAGACGCTGAGCTTGCACGTGTTGGCAAAGTTTCAGCTATTGCGATTATCGTTCACAACTTTCCAGAAGGCATTGCATCTTTTGTTGCTGCATTAGCAGATCCTCAATTAGGCTTTAGCATTGCTTTCGCAATCGCAATCCATAATATTCCTGAAGGTATTGCCGTTGCGGTTCCACTTTATGCAGGGACAGGAGATAAGAAACGATCTTTTCTTGCTGCTCTTAGAAGTGGTCTAGCGGAGCCATTGGGAGCTTTATTAGGTTTTGTCGTTTTTAGAGCTTGGATTAATGATGTTTTATTAGGCATTATTTTTGCTGCTATTGCGGGCATCATGGTATTTATTTCATTTGATGAGCTTTTGCCGTCTGCAGAAAAACAAGGTGAACATCATATAGCTATCGCAGGTTTGATGACGGGAATGGCAATTATGGCTATTTCTCTAATTGTGATTTAGATAATCGATAGCTTTGTATAGTACAATTCATATTAATATTCTTCAATATAAGACATGTCTTTCAATGTAGCATGTCTTTTTAATTGTCTAAAAGGCGGTCTATTCGCATGATTTTCTCAAAAGGTATATAGTAAATATAATAATATTCAGAGATTTACTTAATGAAGTTAATATCATATCTATACTTTTTATTGTATAAATCTCGAAAAATTCAAAAATTTTTTTGATAATCAAATAAATAATTCTAAATGTATTTTATTTAAAGGCTCAATACCCTTATCAAAAATTAGACGATAAAGATTGCGACAAAATGACCGCAACGCTTTTAAGCTTTTCAGCCAGAAAGATATAGCTTTGCTTTGCCGATTAATCTTTATGAAAACAAAACTTGTTAAATCAAATGAATTAGCCAGACGGAATGGAGGTACAGATGAAAGTAGCAATCTTAGGAGCCGGTAATGTTGGTTGTGCAACTGCAACTGATTTAGCTTATAGAGGTCATGAAGTTGCATTGATAAAAACCTCGCATGCTTTGCATGATGATAATTTTAACTATTTAATTGAAAACAATGGCCGAATGATTCTAGAAGAATCAGGAGAAGAAAAGGTAGGAAACATAAAAAAGGTAACTCGAGACTTAAGTTGCATTAATGAGGCGAAGGTTGTGATTCTTTCTGTTCAAAGCAAGTATCATGAAAACTTGATCAAAAGCTTGATGCCATATCTCAATGAAAAACAAATTTTATTAATTAATCCAGGTTATCTTTCAACTGCTTTTGTCTTAAAATATGCTCAGGGGAAAGAATTAACCATAGTTGAGGCGACAAGTTCTTTTATTGATTGTAGAATTAAAAAACCAGGTCGTATTAAAGTGGGATTTAGAAATAAGCGAAACCCATTAGCTGTATTTCCAGCATCTAAGAAAAAAGAGACAAAACAAATATTAGATAATCTTGGTTTTCCATTCTATTATTTAGACTCTGTAATAGAGGCTGCTCTGCATAATCCCAATTTAATAGTACATACAGTAGGGGCGATAATGAGTATTCCTGGTATAGAATCAAAAAATAAAAATTTCATTATGTATTATGACGCTTTTACACCATCTGTTTGGAATATTTTAGAAGCATTAGATGCTGAAAAAATGGATATTTTAGAAAAATTAGGGTGTAAACGTATTTCTTATGTGGAAATGGCGAAATTTAGAAATACTCTTGATGAATCAATGGATGCGAAAGATAATTTTTTTAAATATGCCATGTTACCAAATAGAGAAAAAGGTCCAACAAATATTGAGCATAGATACATATCTGAAGACGTTCCACAAGGTTTGGTTATGCTAGAAGCATTGGGAGATGCCTTACATATTAAAACACCAATCACAACAGCTTTGATTGAAATTGCTAGTGCTGCTTTAGGGCGTGATTTACGCATTGAAGGCCGAACACCTGAAAAATTAGGCAGAGAAAACATTAAAAAGATATTAGAAGATGCCCAAAATAGACCTGAAAATAATTAGAAAAAATTTGTAAAATTTCAAAAAATAATCAAATAAACGACTTCTCGGTGATTACAGAAAATTGAAGAGAATTATATTGGGATGTCTTTTTAAAATTTCTAATGTGTAAAATTCATTTTATCAAAATTATTTCACTCTGTTATACTGTTTATATTATTTATTAGCATTAAAAGGAAGTGTTATTTTATTA
>DIRM01000004.1:0-7482 GCA_002427545.1 Mageeibacillus sp. UBA5436
CGCCAATATTTAAACCATTCTAAATCTGTACCTGGTTTGCAGAAGAATTCTAATTCCATTTGTTCAAATTCACGTGTTCGGAAAACAAAATTTCCTGGTGTAATTTCATTACGGAAAGATTTACCAACTTGACAAATACCGAAAGGAATTTGTTTGCGTGAAGTTCTTTGAACATTTTTGAAATTAACAAAAATACCTTGTGCCGTCTCTGGTCTTAAAAATAACTCAGATTTGCTATCTTCTGTAACACCTTGAAAAGTTTTGAACATCAAATTAAATTGACGAACATCTGTATAATCTAATTTACCGCATTTGGGGCATTTGATATCATGTTCAATAATATAATTTTGTAATTCTTCATTAGACCAACCTTCAACATTAACCTCTAAGTTATGTTCAATATTATAGTCTTCAATTAAATTATCAGCACGATAACGGCTATGACATTCTTTACAGTCAATCATTGGGTCTGAAAAACCACCAACGTGTCCAGAAGCAACCCAAGTTTTTGGATTCATCAAAATGGCAGCATCGATTCCAACATTTAATGGATTTTCAACAACGAATTTTTTCCACCAATATTGTTTGATATTATTTTTTAACTCTACGCCATATGGACCATAATCCCAAGTATTTGCTAAACCACCATAAATATCCGATCCTGGATAAACAAAGCCACGATTATAAGCTAAATTAACTATGGTTTCCATTGATTTATCTTCGGCACGCATACGAACTCCTGTCTTTTCTAAAATTATTTTTATGTTTTATTTTTAATATATTAGATAATATTTTTTAATCTATCTATGAATTAAAGGTAAAATGATATTTCGTTTCTTAGCACGGTTATATCAAATTATTGATCATCATCGTCTTCTTCATCATTATTAAAGAAATTTTTCTCAGACAAAGTATTTAACAATTGTTCTGTTACCATTCGATTAAATTCATTATTGCCAACAGAGCGTTGATTTTCATAAGTATTCGTTTCACGAGCTGCAAGACGTTCATTAAAACGAGAAGAATCCGTTTGTTGTTTATTTTCTCTTCTCTTGGCTTCAGCTTCAAGTTCAGCTGTTAAACGTTCAGCTTCAACTTCGGGTCTTAGAGGAACAGTGACCTCTACATTTCCCTTAATAGGTTTGACCTGATCTTCATTAATTTCTTCTGCCGCAAGTGAGACCATGTTTTCTGTTTTTGAATCTATTAAAGGTTGCGCACCATCAACTAATTGTCTAGCACGTTTTGCTGTTAGCATAGATAAAATATAGCGATTTTCTGCTTTTGGTAAAAGTTCTTCAACGGTTGGTTTTGTTAACATAAAAGGCTTTCCTTCCTCATTATTGAAATACTAATAATATTGTTTTTTATTTATAGTTTATTACATATGAAAGTTTCAAAATAAAAATTATTGAAATTTAGTAATAATCGAATCGATATGTTCTTTTTGTCTGATATACTTGCTTTTTTCGGCTAAAATGATAGCCTCTAGACGATTTATCGTATCATCAATTTTGTCATTTATCAATGTATATTCAAACTTTGATGCATGAATTATTTCATCTTTAGCATGCTGCATTCTTGCTTTTACAGCCTTTTCATTTTCTGTTTGTCTTTTGATTAATCGTTTTTCTAATTCTTCCATATCCGGTGGAAGTAAAAAAACCATTATTGCTTGAGGCATCATTTTTTGAATTTCTAAAGCTCCCGTTAAAGTAATATCTAAAACAATATCTTTTTTTTGCTCCAGTCCTTCACGAATGGGTGCCAATGGTGTGCCATAATATTCATCCGAATAAATATCATATTCAAGAATTTCATTTTTGGCGATTAAATCCTTAAATTTATCTTTATCACAAAAATAATATTCCACTCCATCTTTTTCTTCGCCTCTTGGTTTTCTGGTAGTCATTGAAATCGATAATTTAAAATCAGGAAATCTTTCCATCAAAGAGTTAATCACAGTACCTTTACCAACGCCAGATGGTCCTGAAATACATAATACAATATTATCTGAATTATCCGTCACTCTCTTGCCTCTACTTATCCTTTTTTATATAAATTTAAAACCAATTTATAATCCATTTATTTAATATAATTTTATTCCTCTTCTTTATTCTTGATTGCTTCATCAATGGTTTTATTTAATTGATTAATATCTCGCGAAGATAAAATAATATGATCACTATCCATAATTAATACAGCTTCTGTTTTTTTACCATAAGTTGTATCAATCAAGGTGCCACGATCTCTTGCTTCTTGTATCATTCTCCTAATGGGGGCTGAATTTGCATCAACAATTGCAATCAAGCGTTGTAAAGATATGACACTAGAATCACCAATTCGTATAAAGATCGTATTGTCCATACAGACTCCTCTCACCTGCTCATAAAGGATAACAAAAACACTAAGTTTTTCAACCTAAGAATTATTCTATATTTTGAACTTGCTCTCTGACCTTTTCAATATTGGTTTTCATCTCAACCACTAACTTTGTAATTTCTAAATAATTTGCTTTTGAGCCAATCGTATTTGTTTCTCTTAAGATTTCTTGAACCAAAAAATCTAGATTCTTGCCAATTGGAGTTGTCGTTTTGAGCGAATTCAAAAATTGTTCCAAATGACTTTCAAGTCGCGTCGTTTCTTCTGTAACATCAGATTTATCTGCAAAAATAACCATTTCTGCCGCTACTCTTTGACCATTGTAATATTCTTCTAAATTGTCATCAAGAATGCTTTCAAGTCTTTCTAATAATCTTTGCCTTTGATAATTTACAACCTCAACTGCATGATTTTTTATTTGGGCTAAAATATTTTGCATATATTTAATACGTTCTGCTAAATCATTTTTTAAATGCTCCCCTTCTTTGATTCTGGCAGCATCAAATTCATTTAAAGCTTGTTCAATCGCTTTTGAAAAAACAGGCATGATTCGTTTTTCATCTAAGTCATTTTCTTGATGATTAAATACAGCATTCGTTTTTGCTAACAAAAGTGCTTTAGAATTAATTTTTTCATCACAAAGTTCTTCAATTTCTTGATAGAGTTTTAAATAATTTTGAGCCGTATTAATGTCTAATTTAAGATCAGGTTCTTTATTTAAATCTTCATAATTAATACTTACATCGATGGAACCTCTGCTAATTTTTTGTTCTATAATTCTGCGGAAATCCATTTCAAAAGGATTTAAAATATATGGTAGACGCATTCGCAAATCACGATTTCGATGATTAACTGCTTTAATTTCAACTGAAACATTCAGATCATTTTCTGATATTTGGGATTTTCCATAACCGGTCATACTTTTCATTTTATTCTTCCTCATACGTTTTCTTTATAATATTTCAAATTAAAAAATATATATTTAATTCATTTTAATGAAACTTGATGATTCTTGTCGATTAATCAACAACATTCATTTGTATTTGATAAGATATCATCTATTTTTATTGGCCAAAAATTAATTTGATCACATGCTGTCAAAAACATTTTGACGCCATCAATTTCTTTTCCATTCAAATGATAAGGACTTGCTTGATGATGAATATGACCAAAAAAACAAATCTCTACTTGATATTCACGCATTAAATTTGTTATTTGAGAAACGGCAAGCCTATGATTCATCGGTGGAAAATGTGTTATGCATATCAATCTGTCATTATCTTGTCTTAACTTCATAGCGGCATTCAAAGATAATCTTAAGCGGCCTAATTCTCGATTAAATATTTTGGTATCTTGATTTTGCCATTTGGGATCATCAGGAAAAATCCACCCTCGTGTTCCTGCTATAAGTAATCCTCCTAAATCTGGATCCTCAATACGATAAGCATTGTTTTGCAAAAAATCAATATTCGTAATATTCCATTCTTCTAAAATTCTATAATTTTTATTTAAGGTACCCCACCAATAATCATGATTCCCTCTTAATAGAATTTTTTTACCTGGTAATTCAGAAAGAAAAATCATATCCTTTTTTAATTCAGCAAAATTAATGGCCCAAGAAATATCACCTGGAATTAAAAGCGTATCTTTTTCCGTCATCAATTGCTTAATATTCTTTTCTAACTTAAGATCATGATCAATCCATTGTGCCCCAAATTTATGCATGGGCTTATCTACTTGATTCGATAAATGAAAATCCGCAATACAAAAAACTGACATTAATACTCTTTCCAATAATTATATATTTACAATAGCTATGCTTTATAACTTTTCTAATATGTATTTATTTAAAGCGCTTTAAACTGATTTTATTCTTTAGATTTTACATCATCATCACTTTGTTTGGGATGAAAATGCTGATAAATAGCAATAGCTACTTCTTCAGGTAAAGCAGGCACTTCTTTTATTTCTTCTAAACTCGCTTGTGAGATACTTTTTATCGAAGAAAAATGCTTTAATAAATTTTTTCTTCTAGCTGGTCCAACTCCAGGAATCTCTTCTAATGAATAATGAACCGTTCTTTTAAAAGCAGATTTTTTTAATAATCTTCCTGCAAAATAATGCGCTTCATTTTGAACTGCTGTCAAGAGACGTAAAAGACCTAATCTTTTACTTCTTTCATCTGGTGTTTCAGATTCATCTTCTTTAGTTTTTTTTAGTTCTATAAATGTACCATCATTTAATATGAGTCCATGAGTTTTATGACGATCATCTTTGACCATTCCGGCTAATGGAATGTCTAAACCTGCTTCATGCAAAATGGGAGCTATCGTCCGCACATGACCAAGACCTCCATCTACCAAAATTAAATCTGGCTTAGTACCAAATTGCTCATCTTTCAAACGAGCGATTCTTCTTTGAATAACTTCTGTCATGGCACGATAATCATCAATTCCCTCAAAACTCTTAATATGAAAATGGCGATAGGCTGATCTCAATGGTTTTCCATCTGTAAAAACAACCATAGAGCCAGTTCGATCAGACGAGCCATAATTGGCCATATCATAGGCTTCTATGCGGTGCAAAGGTGTCTCACTATCTACAATTTCCGCTAAATTTTTTAAGGTTTGTAATAATCCTGACGCTGTACCGCCAATTAAAGTATGATGCATTAACTGTTGTTTTGCATTTTTTTGCGCCATTTCCAAGATTTGTCTTTTTTCTCCCCTTTGTGGTTGACGCAATTCAATTTTATGCTTCGCTAAATGTTCTAGATATTCAGTTAATAGATTTTTATTTTCTAATTCATCTGGTAGTAAAATCAAGGAAGGAATAAAAGAAGATTCTGCATAATGTTGTTTTATAAAAACCTCAAGTAACTCACTTGCTTTTTCATCTTGATCTTGTGTGAAATAACTAACTGCACCAATCATTCGGCCATTTCGAATTTCTAATTTTTGCATGCAGATTTCACTACCATTTCTGGTTATACCAATGGCATCAATATCTTCTGCTGCTTTCGTGACGATAACTTGAGATGTAGTTAATTTTTCTAAATCTTGATAGCGATCGCGCCAAACCGCCGCTTTTTCAAATTCAAAATTATCCGAAGCTTGTTCCATCTTTGTTTGAATATTTTTTAATAAATCTTCATATTGACCATCTAAGAAACGACAAATTTCATCTACACTTTCACGATAGGATTCCATTGAAATATCGCCTTTGCAAGGCCCAACACAACGATTAATATAATATTTGAGACACGGTCTTTGTTTATCAATATCTCTTGGTAATACGCGATTACAAGTCATAACTGGAAAAATTTGATAAATGGTTCGTAAAGCTTTTTGTAAATCCCAAGCTAAATACGGACCATAATAACGCGCTCCTTGCTCTCGATCTGGACCGATTCGATAAGCTTTCATAATGCGCGGGTACATTTCATTTAAAGTCACTTTAATATAAGGATATTCTTTATCATCACGCAAAAGTGTATTGTATTTCGGACGATATTTTTTTATGAGATTATTCTCAAGAATTAAAGCTTCTAATTCATTCGAACATACAATATAAGAAAAATCAGCAATATGAGAAATCATCGCTTGAATCTTTGGTTCAACATTAGGATGTGGAGTAAAATAGTTACGCAGACGATTTGGTAAATTAATGGCTTTTCCCACATAAATAACAGAACCTGATGTATCTTTCATCAAGTATACACCTGGTTCTTGCGGTAATAATTCTAGTCTTGCATCAAAAGAACGATGTTCAGCAGACATTTTTAATTTCGATTAATTTTCTAAATGTGAATTAAATTAAAGCGGATTCTCTAGAAAATCTGCAATGATTTCAACAGCTTCTTCTTCATCAGAACCTTCGGCGCTGATTTCTAATTCCGTACCATCTTCAATGCCTAATGACATCATGCCTAATAAGCTTTTAGCATTAGCGCGACGATCACCTTTAGCAATATAGATAATTGAAGAAAATGCAGATGCCTTTTGTATTAAAAGAGCAATTGATTTCATTTCAACTCCATCTGTCCAATCAATTTGTATAGATCTTTTAACCATTTTCCCTCCATGTACAATCACACTCAAATGATCTTTACGATGTTACAAGTATAATGGTATTTTTCTTTAATTGTCAATTAGAAATAACAGAACTATTCAAAGTGAACAAACAGAATCTTAGCAAGTTTATCTTTATGGGTTAGAATCCGGAATTAAGAGTTGAAAATGATTTTTATGATAGTCTAAAATCCCTTGTTTCTTCATTTTTGAGAGCTCATTTGATACAGCACTACGATCAGCATTTAGATAATCAGCCAATTCTTGTCGATCAAAAGGAATATCAAAATGTGATGAATGGAGTCGCATGGCTTCTGAACTTAAATAAGACAGGATTTTATTTTTCAAAGTAGGCTGTGTAATATGTCTCATTTTTTCAACCAGATAAAGATTTTTCGAAGCCAAAATCATAACATAATTTTGAATCAATTGCGTATGATAAGTGCATGAAGCAGCACAAGTTTGTATAATATTTTCTATATTTAGAAAAATAACATTTGTATTTGAAGTCGCTTCAATTTCTACAGTTAATGTCGTATCAGGTAAGGCTGCAATACTTTCGCCAAATAAATCACTCGGTAAAAGAGCTGTAACAATATGTCTTTTTCCCCAATAATCATAACGAGTAATATTGGCGCTACCAGATAATAAAATTCCAACTTGTTTATTTTTTGTACCGTAATGTAAAATACATTCATTTTCTTCAAAGTGTTTTTTTCTTGCTTGCAAACAAAGAAGCAAATGTTTCATTTCTCTTTCTTCAATGCCTTTAAACAAACGGCTTTGTTTTAATAATAACCAATCTTCATTTTTCATTAACTGCATTTTAATTAACTCTCTTCTGCAATGTATAAATATTAACCGATTTTATGAAATGCTTTTTATTTTCGTTGTTTAGGCAACATGATTGTTGTTTGCATTATAATAACATATGTGACAGAAAACAAGTGATAGTTTTAAATCAACTCTTTTTAAACTATCATCTAATTATAAACTGATTTGAATTAAATATTAAAAACCAGCTTATTAG
>DIRM01000004.1:7660-10581 GCA_002427545.1 Mageeibacillus sp. UBA5436
AGGAGGTTTATCATGAATAACAATCAAAATAAAGATCAAAATGTCGTTGAAAAATTAAAGTCTTATATTTCAAGACTTAGCGAAGGTGAAGAATTAGAATCTGTTCGTTCCGATTTTGTTGATAATTTTCACAGTGTTGAAGCCGCTGATATTGCATTAGCTGAACAAGAAATTATTAGTTCAGGTACACCAGTTTCAGATGTACAAAAGTTATGTGATTTACATTCTGCACTTTTTCATGGTGCCACTAGAGAGGAGCAGCTCATTCGAGCAGAGCAAGCTGTTATGGACTCATTAAATCAAAGAAAAGATAATAAACAATCTGATCAAATGAGTGCCTTTGAATTTTCCAAAATTACAGGACATCCCATCAATGTCTTTATGTCAGAAAATTTAAAAATTTCTGAATATGTCGAAGATGTAAAAACAGCTTTAAAACAAAAAGCTTCTTTGGCTGTTCTCAAAATAAGAATTGCGAATCTGCGCTCAGTTACGATCCATTATGACAGAAAAGGTGATTTGCTTTATCCACTTCTTAATAGAACTTATGGTTATTCAGGTCCTTCTGATGTTATGTGGGGTGTGGATGATGAAATAAGAGATGAATTAAAAGAACTCGAAAATTTAGCAAATCAAAATCCAGAAGATTTTTCAGCCTTTGAAGAAAGATTAAATCAAGTTGCTATTCGTGCAGAAGAAATGGTTTTCAAAGAAAACAATATACTCTTCCCTCTTTGCCTTAAAGAATTCAGCGAAGAAGATTGGATGCTCATTTATTATGAAATGCCTTCTTATCCAACGATTCTAAGTGATGGTTACCCTATTTGGGAAGCTGCTGAAAATCGTAGAAAAGACTTAAAAATCATCGGCGGACAATCTGCAGCAGATTTTGATCAAGAGGTAGAAGCGAATGATTCTATATCTGAATATCTTATCCTCGGATCTGGCAAGATGAAAATAGAACAAATTGAGGCTGTCTTAAATACCATTCCAATGGAATTAACCTTTGTTGATGATCAAGATATTAATCTCTATTTCGATGAAGGTGAAAAATTATTCAAACGTCCCGATATGGCAATTGGGAGAGATGTCTATTCCTGTCATCCACCCAAAATTGCTGCCATGGTCAAAGAAATTATTGAAAGTTTTAGAAACGGTTCGAAAGATGATGTTCAAGTTTGGATGGAAAAAAATGGCGAGCCTGCATTCGTTCACTATTTAGCGGTTCGTGATTCAAACAAAAACTATTTAGGAACTTTAGAATGTGTGCAGCATATGGGTTTTGCTAAAGAGCATTTCCTTTCTACTTCAGAAAAATAAATAATTATAAAGAATATATTAAAATCTAATTTAAGAATCAATGATTCAAATTTTTGATAAATTGTTATTCTAAAAATACATAAAGAAAAAATCCAGCCAATATTTAAACAGCTGGATTTTTTAATAAATGGAATTTAACTAATATATCACTTTAAACAAAAGAACCGATACCTGTAATTTCACGCCCTACAATTAAGGCATTAATATCATGTGTACCTTCATAAGTATAAATAGCTTCTGCATCAGCAAAGAAACGGCTGACATCTGTATCAAGCGTAATGCCATTCCCACCAACAACTTCACGAGCTAAAGCTACTGTTTCTCTCATTAATAAAGAATTATTCATTTTGGCTAAAGAAGCATTAACCATTTCATATTGTCCTTCTTCCATTAATTCAGCTAATCTAGTTGAGAAACCAATTACAGAAGTTACATTAGCTAGCATGCGAGCTAGTTTTTCTTGAGTAATTTGATAGGCAGCTACTTTTTTACCAAATTGTTCTCTCTCTTTAACATATTTAACGGCAGCTACATACGCTCCACCTGTGATACCCATCGCAATATGAGCAACATCAGTACGTGTATTAACCAAAATTTTTGCTACATCTTTAAATCCATTAATATGCTCTAAACGATCTGATTCAGGAACTACTACATTTTCCATAGTGATATGACCATTTTGAACTGGGCGAAGTGCAACTTTACGAGGAATAGGTTCAGCATGATAACCTTCTGCACCTTTTCTAACGATAAAGCATTTAATCTTACCATCATCAACATCACGAGCAAAAACAGGTACGATATCTGCTGTATCGGCTCCACCAATCCAGCGCTTCTCACCATTTAAAATCCAATTATCACCATCACGTTTTGCAGATGTAGCTAAACCACCAGCGATATCTGAGCCATGATCAGGTTCCGTCAAAGCAAAGCAGGTCTGCCATTCAAAGTTAGCAACTTTAGGTGCAAATTCCGCAATCTGTCTTTCATTTCCGCCAATTAAAATTGTATTATATCCAAGTCCACCATGAACCGTATAGAAGGTTGCAATCGAAGCATCAAAACGAGCTAATTCATAATATAAAAAAGTGTTATAAATTTGACTAGGTTTTGTTTCACCTTCTCGACCTACAAATAATTTTGGATTATTCATAATCCCGGCATCCGCCAATTTATAAAAAGCTTCAAATGGGAACTGAGCCTTCTCCCAATATTCATTAATAACTGGACGCAATTCTTTTTCTATAATTTGTCTAGTATGTTGCAATACTTCTGCTTCCCCTAAAGTCAGTTTTGAAGAATATTGATAGATGTCCTCTGGATACAATTCCTTTAAAATCTCTTGCTTTTTATCTGCCATTTTCACTTCCCCCTAAATATTTGTATTTTTTTCTTCTTTATTTAAAAAGACACATTTTGTAGTCAATTTCTACAAATAATATTATAGCTTTAATATTAAATAACACCATCTTTCATAAGTTTTCTAACAAAAAAATGTAATTTTAGTAGCTTAAGATACAGTTTTAAAATATATTTTTAAGAATTGAAAATTCAGATTACATATTGCATAATGTAAACGTTTAATAAATGAATCATTATAG
>DIRM01000002.1 GCA_002427545.1 Mageeibacillus sp. UBA5436
ATATATATCAAACAATAATTCTGGTGACCATGAAGTAGAAGGTATTTCAGGAGCGACTATTAGTACTTCTGCTTTTATTGATAGTGTCAATGATGCATTAAATGATTTTGAAAAATTGACTTCAAATTAATATCTTAAGAAATGGGAGATACAGAAATTGTTAAAGAATCAAATGATGTGACTTTAGCAATAGATAAAAAGGAAAATTAGGCAAATGATATGACAACAAAAGTAAATAATCAAAAAAAATTATCTGGCTTAGATGTATTCAAACGTGGTCTGATAAGAGAAAATCCAGTCTTTAGATTAGTACTTGGTATGTGCTCATCCTTAGCTGTTTCTAGTACTTTAATTGGCTCATTTAGCATGGGTATCGCTGTACTTTTTGTTTTAATGATGTCCAATATTCTCATCTCATTATTGCGAAATGTAATTGCAGATTCGATTCGAATTCCTGCCTATATCACGATTATTGCAGGCTTTGTTTCGATTGTTCAAATGCTTTTGCAGGCATTTTTGCCAACCATTTATGATCTCTTAGGGATTTATTTACCTTTAATTGTTGTTAATTGTATCATTCTTGGCAGAGCAGAAGGTTTTGCAAATCAAAATACAGTTGGAATGGCTGCTTTAGATGGACTTGGAATGGGGTTGGGTTATACTTTGGCTATGGTATCAATTGCATTGATTCGTGAAATCTTAGGATTTGGTTCTGTTTTTGGCATACAATTTATACCTGATAAATATCATATTCTTTTATTCTCTATGCCGGCGGGTGGATTTATTGTAGTTGGTATCTTAATGGCAGTTTGGAATAGAATAGCCGAAAAACTTGGTAAACCTAGAGCAGGTGAAGGTATAGATGCTTGTAGTGGTTGCCCAATAGCTGCTAATTGTCAGGCTCTCAGATCAAATGATTTATTAACAGAAGAAAATAAAGCAGGTGACTAAAAATGAAAGATATTCTCCAAATTTTATTTGTGGCAATTCTAGTCGAAAATTATGTTTTTGTAAAATTTTTAGGTATTTGCCCCTTCCTTGGTGTTTCTAAAAAATTAGATACAGCTTTAGGAATGAGTGTTTCTGTTTTATTTGTAATGATTTTGGCAACTGCTGTTACCTGGCCTATAAATCATTTCATCCTAGAGAAAATGAAAATGGAATATTTACAAACATTGTTTTTTATTTTAATTATTGCTGCTCTCGTACAAATTGTTGAGTCATTTATGAAAAAATATATGGTTGGTTTATATGAAGCTTTAGGTATTTATTTACCCTTAATCACAACAAATTGTATTGTTTTAGGCGTCGTTGTTTTGAATGTTCAACAAAATTATAGCTTTGTAGAATCTATTGCTAATTCATTAGGGGGTGGTTTAGGTTTTTTACTTGCCATGTTTATGTTCTCAGGAATTCGTAGCAAGATTCAAGAATCAGATATCCCAAGATTTTTTCAAGGATTACCAATCACTCTCTTAGCTGCCGGTTTAACCTCCTTATCATTTAAGGGTTTTGTCGGTATTGCAGAAAATCTATTTAATTAAATATTACAAACTATTTGATTAAAAATAAAAAATATTGCGATGTTTTTGAAAAAATAAAAATGCGAAATTACTAATGTTACAGATAAGTCCATAAAAGAATATGATCGCTATATACGACAATACAAAAGGGAGAAAATCATGCAAAGTGTTTTAATAGCAACCGCTTTAGTTGGTGGTACAGGTTTAATCATAGGCTTTATTTTGATTATTTTTTCTAAAATCATGGCGGTACCAGTTGATCACGTGGAGCAAGATATTAGAGCTATGTTGCCAGGCGTGAATTGTGGTGCTTGTGGTTATACAAGTTGTGATGGTTATGCAAAAGTATTAACTTCTGGTAAAGAAATCAATACCTCTCTTTGTAAACCAGGTGGTAATGAAACAGCTAGTCGTTTGGCTGAATATTTCGGACAAGATACCATTGATTTAAAGGCAACAACAGCAGTTGTTATGTGCCAAGGAAATTGTCAAAATACAAAAAAACTAGCAGATTATCAAGGAATTGAAACTTGTAAAATGGCCAATTTGATTTCTGGCGGAGACGGCAGTTGCAGTTATGGTTGTTTGGGCTATGGCGATTGTTTTGATGTTTGCCAATATGATGCTATCTTTATCAAAGACGGTTTAGCCGAAATTAATCCTCTCAAATGTACTTCTTGTATGATGTGCATTCAAGTCTGTCCAAAAGGCATCATTGAATTAATACCAATGGATAAAGCGAGCTCATTGGTTCTCTGTCATAATGAAGACCCTATCAGAATGGCAAATCAGGCTTGTAAAACTTCTTGCATTGCTTGTAAGCAATGTGTACGTGCCTGTCCAGAAAATTGTATTGAAATTATAAATGATAGAGCCATTATTGATTATGCTCGTTGTACCAATTGCGGTGAATGTCAAAAGGTTTGTCCGCATGATTGTATTTTATCATTGTACCCAGCCAGCTAAGTTGAATTAAATTTTTAAAGGGAAATATGGAAAACAAAAACAGATATCCTGCATTGATTAAAAAGAGAGATCTTATCATTTTAGGAATAGTGATCATTGTTTTGACAGTCTGGATGATCTGGTCTTATTTACTAAAACCTAAATATCAATCAGCAGAAGAAACTTATGCTTGGATTTATCAAGATAATGATCTTTTAAAAAAAATTCATTTAGATGGGAATGCTATAAAATTTGACATAGAAGTCATAGTTGCTGGAGATACTCATATTTTAAAAATAGAAACGTATGAAGATAAATCAATTGCTGTTATCGAATCAGATTGCCCGGATCAAATTTGTGTGAACACAGGTAGAGTTTCAATCATGGGACAGAGCATCGCTTGTTTACCTAATCATGTTATTATCAAAATAGGTAGCGAGACGAATCCCATTGGAGAAGGAGGAATAGATGGTTGAACCAAAAAATATCAGATCAAAACAATGATGATCAAAAGCCAATGATTCAAAAACACCTCAAAAAGCGAACAACATCTTCAAAAACAATAGCCCTTGTTTTGAGAGCTATGCTTTTGGCTTTAGCTTTTATTTTATCCTTTCTCGATCATAGTTTACCCAGTAATTTTCCTGCTTTTCCACAATTCTCACTAGGACTTTCTAATATTGTTGTTTTATTTGCCTTGATTTTTCTTACATGGAAAGATGCTTTATTTCTTACAATAGCCAAAAGTTTTATGGTTATTTTCGTACGTGGGCCCATTTCTTTTTATTTAAGTATTAGTGGCGGTTTACTTGCTCTACTAATAGAGATAATTATTTGGAAGATTACCAAAAAAGAAAGTTCTTTAATTTTTCTCTCTGCATTTGGAGGATTAAGCCATAATATCGGTCAAGTTCTAGCTTATTCTGTTTATGCTCAAGTAAAGATATGGATTTTATTACCGCCATTATCTATTTTGGGAATCATATCAGGAATATTAACAGCATTAGTATTACGTGCACTTTTTCCTTATTTTGTTAATTGGTTTAATTATTGGGAAGAAAATTCAGACAATAAAGGAGAATAAAAAACTAAAGATTGATCAAATCCATTAAAATTACTGCTTTTGTGTTGTAAATACAGATATTAGTTTCTAAGAAAAATCTTATAATATCTTTTGTTACATCTTAATCCATATGGCGCCTGCTTCGGAGCTATCTACACATTTATTGACGAATGCTACGCCGTCGATGCCCATATCAATAGTAGGGTAACCATAATTTTCTTCATTTATTTGTTGACCATCTATCTTGTCAATAAGTGCACGGCAGAAATCTTTATAGATATTAGCAAAAGCTTCTATAAGTCCTTCAGGATGTCCAGAAGGTACTCGCACATACTCTTTTGCTTTATCTGTGAGATAATCGCAACCACGGCTATATATTTGTGGAGGTTGATTACGCATAGATACTTTAAGATAATTGTTTTCTTCTTGTACGAATTCGATGGTACCATCTGTGCCAAAAATACGTACTTTAAGTGCATTATCAAACCCGATAGCTACCTGAGATGTCCAATACATACCTGTAGCACCACCCTTGAACTTTACCAATACTTCTACATTATTATCCAATACTCCACCTGAACCAAATGTATCAAGGTTGCAACAAAGAGAATCTAGCTTCAATCCGGTAACGTAACTAACCCAGTTTTCAATATGAGTACCTAAGTCAGCAACGCATGCACCACGCCCAGAAAACTTGGGATTTGCTCGCCAAGGTTGATTGTTTTCTGAAATAATTTCTAATGAATCAAGCAGCCAGTCTTGTGGATATTCTGCAATGACCATACGGATATCGCCAATGGAGCCATTTTTTACTAATTCACGGGCTTCACGAGCCATTACATGTCCAGTATAAGTATATGTGACACAGAAGAGACAGTTATTTTCCATTGCAATCCGTTTCAGTTCTTGTCCTTCATCTACAGTAAAACATAATGGTTTCTCACATACTACATTGATACCCTGCTCCAAAAATAGTTTTGCCGCTGGATAGTGGAAGCAATTGGGGGTAACTATATCCACCCAGTCAATTTTGTCTTTGCGTGCACCCTCTTTTTTTGCCATTTCTTCGAAAGTCCAATAATTACGATCTTTGTCGATACCCAATTCTGCACCGGCTTGTATAATTTTTTCTTCATTATTTGAAAAACAGCCTGCTACTAGTTCTGCTTCATTATTTAAGCTAATGGCTGCTCGATGTACACCACCGATGAATGCGCCAGGACCGCCACCAATCATACCACATCTAAGTTTACGTCCCATCTTTTTTCTCCGTTTGTCTATCTGTATACTATTGGACATTTTAATATTTATCATAATAGAATTAAATAAAAAGAGCCAGAGGAAGAACGACTATAATTAAATACAAATTTTGAGAGAGAAAGTAAGGTATACTGATAAAACAATTTAAAAATAATAGAAATAAAAATTTGATTCTCATTAAAATTAATAAAAATAAATTTGTCTAAATTGGAGGGATTACATGAAAATTAAAGGTAGAGGAAAATATCAAATTGTTGACAATAAATTAATCATTACCTCAGATGCAAAAACAGATTATTTTGTAAATCCTATTGATGGCTTTACAATCAACAATGCGGCTTTTGTATATAAATCAATAAAAGGAGATTTCGTTTCTAAAGCTAAAATAGAACTTAAACATAAATCCTTGTTTGATGCTGGTGTATTGCTTGCCTTTCAAGATGAAACACATTGGGCAAAAGCCTGTTTTGAGAAAAATGATGATGGGGATATTTGTATTTGCACAGTAATGACTAATGAATTGTCAGATGATTGCAGTGGTCCCATCATTAAACAAGATCATGTTTGGTTGCAATTATCACGTACGGATAATATTTTTGCTGTTCACTATTCTCTTGATGGAGAAATCTGGCATATGACTAGACTAGCTAATCTTAACTTAGATGAAGAATTAGAAGTAGGTTTTGAGTCACAATCCCCGACAGGACAAGGTACAATTGTAAAATTTTCAGATTATTCTATTGAAGATCGAACATTAGAAAACCCACGCTCGGGGAAATAAAACTTTTCGTTTATTCCTTTTTATGTCTTAAAAAGGAATAAGCAAACAAATCAAAGCTTTAAATTATTTAATTTTTAGCAATTTAGAAATCAAATTGTTTAATCTATAGTCAAAAAATGTTATAACATGGCCTCTATAAATTTGATGCTAAGAATTACATTTTATTTTAAGTACAACATACGTCTTAAAAAATGATTGGACATTAATTTCTACTTATACTAAACTCTAATCAATTGAAACACAAAATTGAAACCACTACTATTCTTATCTAAGAGCTTGTCAAAGCTGTTGGCAAATTTATCTGCGCAAAAAACCCTATAAAGGAGAGCATATGAAACGTATTAAGGTAGAGCGAACTTTCACCAGAGGCATCGCTTTGGCGGAAGCTTTTGTATACAAAAAAATCGAATTAAAGGCTTCTCAAAAATTGTTGTCTAATGAGACGGAAATCGTAGAAAATGTAGAAAAATTTGAAGAAATTACGCAGAGGGTTTCAGCTGATTTGGAAAAATTAGCAGAAGAATCAGCTATTTTTCAAGGGCATTTGAGTATTGCTAATGATATTGCTTTGAAAGATAGTGTCCTTAACAGAATCCAAAACGAAAAAGAAAATGTTGAATTAGCTGTAGAAAATACGATTAATGAATTTGCAGCGATGATGGCGGCAATTGATGATGCCTACATGCAAGAAAGAGCTGTAGACATTCAAGATGTAGGGGTTCGTTTTCTTTCTACTTTACAAAATGTAGATATGAATGAATTAAAACATATTAATAAACCTGTCATCATTATTGCAGAAGATTTAACTCCGTCAGATACATCCTTGATGAATTTTGATTATGTTCAAGGTTTTATTACTGAAAAAGGTGGCGTTACTTCACATGTTTCCATTATCGCAAAAAATCTTGGACTTCCTGCTTTAGTTGGAGCAGAAGGTATTTTAGAGTCTGTAAAAAGTGATGATCGTGTCTTATTTGATGCATCTACAGGTGATATTTATATCAATCCTGATGAAGACATAGAAAAAGAATTACTGCAAAAAAGCGAAGCTGAAGAAAAATTTAAAAATGAAATCATGTCTAAAGTTGATTTACCAGTTAAAACAAAGGATGGTAAAGAGGTTAAAGTTTATGCCAATGTAGGTTCAACGGAAGATATTAATCAGGCAATGCCGTACAAAATTAATGGTGTAGGTCTTTATCGTACAGAATTTTTATTCATGGACAATACGCATTTTCCAACCGAAGATGAACAATTTGATGCATATAAAGAAGCCATCGAAACTTTGGGAAATGAATTAATTATTAGAACTTTAGATATAGGCGGAGATAAATCATTACCTTATTATGAATTTGAATCAGAAGAAAACCCGTTTTTAGGATGGCGTGCTATCAGAATGTGCCTTGATGAAGTGGAAATTTATAAAACACAGATTCGAGCTTTGCTCCGAGCCTCTGCTTTTGGTCCGATTAAAATTATGATTCCAATGATAATTTCCTTGGAGGAATATCGTAAAGTAAAAGAAATCATTAATGAATGCAAAGCTGAGCTCAAATCAGAAGGTAAGGAATTTAATGAAAATATACCAGTAGGTATTATGGTAGAAACACCTGCTGCTGTTATGCTAGCTGATGTTTTAGCTCAAGAAGTAGATTTCTTTAGTATTGGTACCAATGATTTAACTCAATATATTTTATCAGTAGATCGTGGTAATCAGCGTATTAAACATTTATTTGATTCGTTTAATCCAGCTGTTTTAAGAGCAATTTATCGAGTTATTAAAGCTGCTAATGATGCAGGAATCGAAGTAGGAATGTGTGGTGAATTTGCTTCAGATCAAAATATTACCGAGATTTTACTGGGTTTTGGTTTGGATGAATATAGTATGGCTGCAAGCGAAACCCCAATTATCAAAGAAAAAATTAGAAATCTTGATTATCAGGCAGGAAAAGAAAAAGCACAAAAAGTTTTGGCTTGTCGTACAGTTGAAGAAGTTTATCAATTACTTGATATAAAATGAATAATATTTATAAACAAAACAAAAAATTAAGGAGATTAATAATATGGTAGAATCAACAATTTATGTAAGAAACAAAACAGGATTACATTTAAGACCAGCATCTGAATTATCACAATTATGTGCAAAAATGAAATCAGAGATCACAATTGAATTTGGAGAAAAAATTTTAAATCCTAAAAGTGTGTTATTGCTTATGGGAGCAGGTATAAAACAAGGTTCAAAAATTACAATTAAAGTCGATGGCGAAAATGAAGAAGCCGATTTAAAAGCGATTGAAGACATGATTAATAGTGGTTTTGGCGAAGAAATGGTTTCTGTGGAAGAATTAGAAGAACAAGAATAAAGAAAATTCTCATGGCTAAAGTTATGAAGGTAAATGGCCATATAAAAAATTTGATAGTATAAATCCAAATAATTTGAGAATTGGAGTAAAAATGAAAAATTATCAATTAGGCGTATATGAGAAGTCTATGCCAGATGAACTCGATTGGCGTGAACGTTTATCGGTTGCTAAAGAATGTGGGTTTGATTTCTTAGAATTAAGTATAGATGAAACAGATCAACGTTTAGCAAGGCTTGAATGGACTTTGGAAGAAAGACTTGAATTGTTTAATTTAACAAAAGAACTTGAGATGCCGATTCGTTCAATTTGTCTTTCTGGCCATCGTAGATATCCTCTTGGACACAAAGATCCTGAGATGCAAAAGCGTAGTTTGGAGATAGGCTACAAAGCAGTAGATTTAGCTGATGATTTAGGCATTCGTATCATTCAATTAGCTGGTTATGATGTCTATTATGATGAAGGAGATACTGAAACGGAGCAAAATTTTGCAAAAAATTTACGTCTCATGACAGAATATGCGGCTTCCAAAGAGGTCACTCTCGGTTTTGAGACAATGGAGACTCCTTTTATGGATACCGTAGAAAAAGCAATGCATTATGTCAATTTAATCCAAAATGCATGGCTTGGAGTATATCCAGATATCGGTAATTTGACCAATGCAGCTAAAATATATAAAAATGAAGTTAATGCAGATCTCTTAAAAGGCAAAGGACATATTTTTGCTTCACATTTAAAAGAAACCATACCAGGCCATTATCGTGAAATTCCTTTTGGTACAGGGCATACAGAATTTGTAAAAAATATTGAATGCTTAGCAGAAATGGGAATTCGATCATTTGTTGGTGAATTTTGGTATGTAGGACAGGCAGACTGGAAAAAGGATGTTATTTTTGCTAATGAATTTTTAAGAGAAAAATTAGATCAAGTTTTTTAAGCTTAAAACAAAAAAAGAGCAATTAGTAAACCAACTTTTTGCTCTTTTCATATTTCTTTTTTGTAGCTCTTTTGCTAAATGAACATCAAACATTAACCTGTATAATTTCGACACCTTCTTTTTTGATTTTATCCAATTCTATAGTTTTCGCCTCATTATCTGTGATCAAATAATCGACATTTTCAATATCAGAAAAGATATAATTATGATTGAAACCAATTTTACGATTATCTGCGACAATAATAACTTTACCTAAACAACTATTAATCATTTCGCGGTTTACGGTTAATTCATCAATGGCTGCTGAAGATATTCCTTTCTCAGCAGAAATACCACTAATTCCTAAAATACAAACATTAGCTAAGATATTTTTTATCGTTGAAATGGCATAATCACCAGTCGTGCAGAATTTAACATTTCCAACACTATTATTCTGAATAATTTCGCCACCAGTCAAAATAATTTTAACATTTGGGTTCACAGGTTCAAATATGGCACGTGCATTATTTGTAATAACAGTAACGAATCCACAAGTAATATATTTGATAACCCGCAAAGCAGTAGAACTGGAATTAATGTAAACAACATCACCAGATTCCAACATGGATGCTGCTTCCTTGGCGATGGCTTCTTTTTCTTCAACTTTTGTATTAAACATTAAATCATTATCAAATTCAGGAACAAAATTAGTTGTAAATTGACCATTTGAATTTTTAATACTGGTAGAAAGAATATTTCTTTCTTTCAAATAATTCATATCGCGGCGAACAGTCGATTCGGAAACTTCTAAGACAGACGAAAGTTCTGCCAATGAAATATCCGCGTCATTTTGTAAAATTTGAATTAAATTTGCTCTGCGCTCTCTAATATCAGCATCAGAAACTCTCATTTGAAGCCCTCCCTCTCTTTTTATTAAAATAAAAATTGTAAATTTGCAAATAAATGAAATTATATGAAAATTCTGCATATAGAGTAGCTGAAACCATGAGGAATTTCAATAGTATATGCGAAATTTTATATAAAAATTTATTTTATCAAGCACTTAAAAGCAAAATATTGGAGGATTTTCATTAAAAAATATTTATATGAAAATAATTTGCGAATATAGCCAAAGTAAATGCTAAAAAATTAGCGTTATGTAAATTGTATGAAAATATATGAAATGCTATGATTATAACTGCGATTGATAAATTTAAAAGCTCTTAATATTAATAGTGTGGTTTCAAGAATAGGAGATTTTAGAACTATGAACGTAGAAAAGAAATCGATAGCAGAGTTAAATCTCTGTTATGCAATTGGCCAAATTAAATCAGGTAATCAAAGATCTTTTGTTGTAGCAACAGAAAAAGAAGGTGAATGCCAAAGATTTGATTTAGATGGAAATTATCTCGAAACAGTTTGGACTCAACCTGGTGGCGTCATGACCATGTTACAAGTTCCAAATAGCAATGGTGCGTTTTTATCGACGCATAAATTTTATTCTCCAAACAATTCAAAAGAAGCTCGCCTGATTCTAGCAACTCCTATTGATTCAAAAGGTGAACCAGTTAAGACTTTGGAGGAAGAGCATACTTGGAAAATTACAGAATTATGTGAAATGCCATTTTTACATCGTTTTGACATTCTAAGTCGTAATGGAAAATCATATATTATTGCTTGTGCACTTAAATCAGATCATGAGTATAAGGATGATTGGACACATCCAGGGAAAATTTTTGTTACAGAATTACCAGAAAATCTTGGCGAATATGATTTGAATCAAGGAAACCCTTTACCGTTTAAAGTTATCAAAGAAGGTTTAACCAAAAATCATGGTTATGCAAAACATATTTATCATGATGTCGAAACTTCGTTAATAGGATCAGAAAATGGTGTTTTCCGAATTACACCTCCAGCTGATGAGCAGGATGATTGGCAAGTCGAGAAACTTATTGACATGCCAACCAGTGATGTTAGAGCGATAGATATTGATGATGATGGTGCAATTGAATATATGACGTATGCACCTTTTCATGGTGAAAATCTATATGTATTCAAAGAGAAAGATGGAAAATTAGAACAAATTTATCATCATCCAGAAGCAATGCCATTTTTGCATTCTTTATGGGCAGGTAAATTAAATGGGGAATCAACATTTATAGTTGGTAATAGGCAAGGAGAAAGAGATCTTTATGCTCTTCGTTTTGATAAAGAGAAAAAAGAATTTTACTTTATTCAAATAGATCATGACTGTGGACCAACCAATGTAGATGTTTATCATCATGATGGACATGATTATATTATCGCAACCAATCGTGAAATCAATGAAGTGGCTTTATATAAAATAGGCTAATTCGGTTATTTAATCCTGAAATAATAATAAGTATAAAAAGTGATTAATAAAAGAAAGGCAAAGAAGATGACAAAAATTGACGAAATTACAAGAGAAAATTGGATTCTTGGGGCATTTCCAGAATGGGGAACTTGGCTCAATGAAGAAATTGATAACACAGTTGTTGAACCAGGTACATTTGCCATGTGGTGGCTCGGCGTAGTAGGCTGCTGGTTTAAAACTGAAAATGATACCAATATCGCTATAGATTTGTGGTTTGGCAATGGTAAGAGAACTCAACAAGTTGCAAACATGAAGCCATATCATCAAATGCGTAATATGATGGGAGTCAAAAAGTTACAACCTAATTTAAGAGCATATCCTATCGTATATGATCCATTTGCTGTCACAAAATGCGATGCAGTTTTATCCACTCATTATCATAATGATCATATTGATCCTTTCTTTGCAAAAGCTGTTTTAGATAATTGTGGACCAGATGTTCCATTTATAGGACCTTTAGAAAGTGTTAAAAAATGGATAGGCTGGGGAGTACCAGAAGATCGCTGCCAAATCGTTAAACCAGGCGATGTGATCAAGATTAAAGATACAACCATTCATGTCTTAGATTCCTATGATAGAACCTGCCTCGTAACAACAGAAGTAGGTGAAGATTTAGATGGTGTATGTCCAACCAATATGGATGATAAAGCCGTCAATTATTTATTTGAATTCCCTGCAGGTAATGTTTATCATTCAGGTGATTCCCATTACAGCATTCGTTATCGTGAAATTGGCAAAAAGTTTGATATAGATATCGCCTTTGGTTCTTATGGTGAAAATCCTCCAGGCTGCCAGGACAAAATGTCCTCAGTCGATATGCTTCGTATGGCTGAAGCAACTGGCTGTAAGGTAGTAATTCCACTCCATTATGATGTTTGGTCTAACTTTAAAGCGGATCCAAAAGAAATTCGTTATTTATATGAATATAAAAAAGATGCTTTACAATATAAATTTCATCCTTATATTTGGGATGTTGGCGGTAAATATGTATGGCCTCTAGATAAAGATAAAAATGAATTTCACTATCGTCGTGGCTTTGAAGATTGTTTTGAAGAAGAACCAAATGTTCCATTTAAATCAATTCTGTAAAAGATTATAAATAGGAGAAAAAATCATGTTGTTAAAAGAAATTTACGATCAAAAACATTATGTTTTTCATGAATCTGCAAAAGATTGGCG
>DIRM01000024.1:0-21953 GCA_002427545.1 Mageeibacillus sp. UBA5436
CTATAACTTTATTAGAATTGTCCTGGATTAAAAGATTGCTTCTTTTTGATAATTGTATTTTTCGAATAAACTAAAAAGACAACTAAAAAAATTCTTAGCATAAGTTCTTCTTGCGAAATCGATCTGTTATTTTTGAAATGTTTTACTGGTATCACTAATATAATATTAATGATTTTAGATAAACATTAATTATAAATTATTATAATTATATTTTATTGTCAATTATGTTTTTAGATAATTTGTATAATATTTCAATAGAATTTTTATATTTTTATCGCATTTTAACAATAACTCTTGAATGTCTTAAACTATATCTTGAGAATTATTTAGCTATTTATGAAAGGCATTACAAATATCTTGACCTTTATTTTTAAAATATTTTGTTAATATAAAATCAATCTTAATCTTAGTTCTTTATTTCACATGATATTCTGAATCAAATGAAACTTTAATAACAGAATGTCCAGTACGTTCGCTTTCTGGTGGTAATTGCATATAATCGCCATATAATTCATGCAGAAAACTATCCCAGTTAGCAGGCACACAAAATTCTGTTTGCTCAAATGGTATTTTTTGAACTGGCAATAGCATATCTTCAGAAAACTCATAATATGCACCAAAACTTAGGCAGGTGAGCATTCGATTCGTATAATGAATATCTTCATATTTTTTAAAAAAAGCATCTCGTTCTTTATCCATTTTTTCTACGGATACTGGTTTCATAAAATAATATTGTAAGCGTCTTGCTATAGCACCTAGCCACCATTTAATTGTTGGTTCTGGCATACGGAAACGATCTGGTATCATACGAAGTTGAAGTTTATGATCCATTTTTAAACATTTATTAATGTATTCACTTTTTTCTTGCTCAGGTAGCACATCATAGGGCCAAATATCAATCCAAATACCATGATGAATTGGAACATTACGTAAATTCCATTGCAAAAAGGTTGTTCCATTTTTTCTGATTTTCGCAAAACTAAAGGGACATAAAGGATCGGTCTTTCTAGTTTGCAGGAAATAATCTTTTCCTAGTTCTTTTTGACCTATTTCCAAAAATTTATCATAATCTTTACGGGGCATGCCAATATCAACATCATCATCCCATGGTATAAAGCCTTTATGACGAACAGCCCCAAGCAATGTCCCTGAATCTAAAAAATAAGTTAAATTGTTTTCATCACAAATTTTCGCGAAAGCGCTTAAAATTTCTAATTCGACCTCTTGTACTTTTTTTAGTATTGAATCATTATTATCAGCCATATTGGATAAATTTAATTCTTCTGTTTTCATATATTGCCTCTTTCTCTAATCCAATCAATTTATTAAAAACTATAAATCCCATCAAATTAGACATAAACCATTTTTATTAGAATTAAAACGATTGCCATTTTTACTTTTAGAAAGTTTAAATAATTTCTTTGATTACTCTTAATTACATTTTCTCGTTTTAAATTACAAAATTAATTTTAACAAAGCAAAAGATTAAATGTCTAAAAATTTTATATTGTCTTTTTTAAATTTTAATCATCTCAAAACAAAACAATTGCTTTGTTTTCAAATCAAGATATAATTATATTCACAAACTTGATAATATTAATTTTCGTGAACATTTGAAAAATAATCGTAACATGAGATTAATAGCAATACAAGTAATAATACGATACGATCTGGAGGAATATATGAACAATGCTATGATGGATTTACTCTTATTACTTTATGAAGAGTCCTATACTACTCAAAGAGACTTAGCAAAAAAAATAGGTATTTCCACTGGGCTAGTCAATAAAGGCTTAACTAAACTCAAAGACAAAAAATACCTAACCAAACAGCATCAATTGACAGATAAAAGTTATCGCTATTTAAAAGAAAATCAACCCCAAAATGCAATCATTTTAGCTGCGGGTTATGGGATTAGGATGATCCCTTTAAACAATGATTTTCCAAAAGGTCTAATTGAAATATCTGGTCAAACATTAATCGAAAGGCTTATCTTGCAACTTCAAGAAAAAGGAATTCAAGATATTACCATTATTGTCGGCTTTATGAAAGAAAAATATGATTTTCTCATTGACAAGTATGGCGTAAAACTACGAGTTAATCCGGACTATTCTAGCAAAAACAACTTATCTTCCATAGATTTAGTACGAGACTCTATTTCTAATACATATATTCTTCCTTGTGATGTTTGGTTCTCTGAAAACCCTTTTCATACTCAAGAATTATACTCTTGGTATACTGTCAAAGATGGCATGGACATAGAAAGTAACGTCCGAAAGAACCGACAAAATGAATTGCTGCCGGTTTCCAAGAATGGAAATAAGATGATTGGTATTGCTTATTTTAATCAAAAAGACGCTAATATCTTACGTCAAAATATTAAAATTCTTTCTCAAAATCCTGAACATGATAACTCTTTTTGGGAAACAGCATTTTTTATTAATGATCAAGACAAACAAATTCAACTTTATGCCAAGACTATCCCTGAAAACGGTTCTCTTGAAATCAATACTTTTGAAGATCTTCGTTCCATTGATGACAATTCCAAACAGCTTGAAAACAAAGCTATTTCTTTAATCAAAGAAAAAATGAATGTTACTATGAATGAGATTGATCAAGTTATAACTTTAAAAAAAGGCATGACCAATCGTTCATTTCTATTTTCTGTTAATAATACAAATTATATTATGCGAATTCCTGGTGAAGGAACCGATCAATTAATTAATAGAAAAGAAGAAGCCGAAGTTTACAATATTATCAGCAGCAAAGGCATTAGTGATGATATTATTTATATTGACCCAAAGATCGGCTATAAAATCACCAGATTTATTGATAATTCTCGTTGCTGTGATCCTAATGATGAAGAAGATCTCAAAAAATGTATGCGCGTCCTAAAGTCCTTTCATGATTTAAACTTAAAAGTTGATCATACTTTTGATATTTTTGAAAAAATCAATTATTACGAATCACTTTGGGGAGATTATCAATCTGCATATCCTGACTATCAAGAAACAAAAGACCATGTTATGCAGTTAATACCTTTTATTGATAAATATAAATTGCCCTATTCATTGACTCATATTGATGCCGTACCGGATAATTTTTTAATTGCAAAAGAAAATGGTAAAGAAATCATTCGATTAATTGATTGGGAATATAGTGGAATGCAAGATAGCCACGTTGACATTGCTATGTTTTCAATTTATTCACTTTATTCGAAAGAAGAAATCGATCGTTTGATAGATATCTATTTTGAAGATAATTGTGATATTTCTATACGTACTAAAATATACGCTTATATTTCTGCTTGTGGTTTGTTATGGAGTAATTGGTGTGAATATAAAAGTCAATTAGGTATAGAATTTGGAGAGTATTCTTTGCGTCAATATCGTTATGCAAAAGACTATTCTCGTCTTGTTCAAGAAATGGTGAAACAATATGACTTATAAAGTAGATAGTGCCATCTTGATGGCAGCTGGAACCTCTTCACGTTTTGTGCCTCTTTCTTATGAAAAACCCAAAGCTTTAATTAAAGTCCGAGGCGAAATTCTTATTGAACGTCAAATTCGGCAATTACAAGAAGCTGGTGTTCCCAAAATCGTAATTGTGACGGGTTATAAAAAGGAACAATTTGATTATTTAAAAGATAAGTTCGGCGTGATTTTAGTAGATAATCCTGATTATCTTACCAAAAATAATAATGCCACTCTTTTTGCTGCCAGAGAATATATTCAAAATAGCTATATCTGTTCCATTGATAATTATTTCATCAATAATCCTTTTTCTAATCATGAAGAGCATAGTTATTACTCTGCCCAATATGCAGATGGAAAAACAGAAGAATGGTGCTTAACGATTGACTCTCAGGGTCTCATTACAGATGTTCGAATTGGTGGTGAAAATACCTGGTATATGATGGGGCATGTTTTTTGGTCGAGCGATTTTAGTGAAAAGATATTGCGCTATTTGGATAAAGATCTTCAAACACCAGAAAAAGAAAATCGTTTATGGGAATACACGCTTATTGATCATTTACAAAATCTTCCTATTAAAGTTCAAAAATACAATAAAGGCGATATTTTTGAATTTGATTCTTTAGATGAATTGCGTGAATTTGATCCAAGTTATCGATCATTTTCTGATTCGAAAATACTTCAAAATATTGCAAAGGAATTAAAAGTAGAAGAAGCCATGCTGCATGATTTTCAAGCCTTAAAGAATGATAATCAAGCTAGTGGTTTTATTTTCTCATGCAACAATAAAAAATATTGTTACAAATATACAAATCAAATTATTGAGAGGTTATTATGATTACAGGTCTTGCTTCTGGTATTTTTTGGGCAATCGACACGATTATATTAAGTATCGCCCTAAACCATTCAACTTTTATTTCTACAGAACAAGCTATATTTTTAGCTCCTTTTGTAAGTACTTTTTTACACGATTTCTTTTCTAGTATCTGGATGCTGATATATATGGGAATTCGTGGTCGACTAAAGAATGTTATTCGTGCTGCTAAAACAAAAAGTGGACGTTTTATTATGTTAGGAGCCCTGCTTGGTGGACCTTTAGGGATGACCGGCTACATTACGTCTATTTCATACATTGGACCTGGATATGCAGCCATTATTTCCTCGCTCTACCCTGCGGTTGGTGCTGTCTTTGCACGTATTTTTCTAAAAGAAAAAATGACATGTATCCAAATGGCAGGATTAGCAGCTAGTCTTGTTGGGGTTATTATTTTAGGTTATACACCAGATAGTGCCGTAAATAATCTTTGGATAGGCATCGCCTTTGCTTTACTAGCGTGTTTTGGTTGGGCAGCCGAAGCGGTTATTTGTGCTTATGGAATGCAAGATCCAGATGTTAGCGATGAAGATGCCTTACAAATTCGCCAATTAACTTCTGTAATTTTTTATGGTGTTATCATTTTAAATGTCGTTAAAGGATGGACTTTTACAATAGAAGCCTTTACATCACAAGCAACACCTATTATCTTACTATCGTCTTTATTTGGAACCGTGTCTTACCTTTTCTATTATCGGGCTATTCATCGTATCGGGCCAACAAAAGCTACACCTCTTAATATAACCTATTCCGCTTGGGCATTAATTTTTTCCATCATTTTCTTGCATACCATCCCAGATACCAAAAGTATTATTTGTGCCATTATTATAATCATTGGCGCTATTGTAGCTGGAACGGATATGAGTGAAATTTTCAAAAAGTAGTTATTTACATCATTTTTTTTACACTTGTAAAAATCTAGAACGAATTAAGTTTCACTCAAATCTTTCTAGAAATCAGAATAAAAAGACTATGTATTATTCTACAATCATTAAACAAGGTTAATACAATCAAGTTTTTTCGGGTTTTCACATGAAAAGGAAGTTCCTTTTTACATGCTGAGTAATGTTTCTTATATTCATTTATCAAAATATTCTTGTAATTTTTCTTTTCTTTAGAATTTGAAATTAGAACTTGATTATATAATTTTCTTATTTTGTTTAATATGTATATATGTACATATATAAGCAAATCCGGATATTTATTTTCATACATTTTTAATACATCATTACCAGACTTAATAATATCCATTTTGTTTTTATTGAAATCTTTTTTTGTTGCACTATCAGAATGTTGAACATAATAATAACAACTATCACTAATCGTAGCCTTTTTTTCGCATCTTAAAAACAATTGATTATTCATATAATAATCTTCACTATATTTTAAATTTGGATATTTCAAACCTCTAAAAAGGCTATTATGATATATTTTATTAACATTAAAATTTGTTGTATTTATGTACTTCAAATAATTTTTACAACAATCATAATTCCCAATGATGACGTTTTCATCAAATTTGACCTCTTTTAATGTTTCCCTTTTGTCATTTACCTCAAAGTAACCACATTCGACAATATCAGCTTTTTCATTAATTGCTTTGTCTATTAACCTTTCATACATATCTAAACTAATATAATCATCACTGTCAATAAAACCAATATATTCACCTGTTACATTTTCTAATCCATAATTACGCGCACAAGAGACGCCTTTATTCTCTTGACTTAAAACTAATATTCTTGGATCTATTTTTGAGTATAAATGGCATATTTCTAAAGATTTATCGTGAGAACCATCATCAACTAAAATTATTTCTATGTTTTGATATGTTTGATTTACTATACTATCTAAACATTGCTTTAAAAATTTCTCGTTATTATAAATTGGAACTATGACACTTATTAAGGGCTTTCCCATTTTTCCTACCATTTCGTTTATATGTAATTTTTATATAAATATAATTCTTGAATTTTTTCTTTGTAAATAAAAGATTTAGAAATTTAGAGTTCAAATTTTGATTTTTCTGGAAGTATCTTCTGAAAACTCCCAATTAATCCTTCTTTAATCTCGTCAAATTTATCATTCATAACCTCATTATCGTTAATGCATATGATCTTATACGTTTGTTTTTCTATTGCATTATAAACTTTATCTGGACTCACACCCACATCAAAATATTTTCCTATTTTACTTCTGGGTTTAAAATTCCCTGAGGCAATTTGCCAAAATTTAAATATATTTTGCATCAGATCGCTTTTGTCCCTAAATTTATGACTACATGTCCTATACAATTCTTCTTCTTCCTTTGCCCATACCTCTTCAAATGTAGATTTTAAATATGCATTAGTTAAATGAGTAATTTGTATACCTGGGAAAAAATCCCATGGAGCCAATAAAATTGTTCTAATTAAATATTTGCCATTAATCGGATTGTACCATTTGAAAAAATTCTCTTTAATAGATTGCCTTTTATCAAAGTGTTTATTTATAACATACATTACATTTGTTACAGCATGACTATTTATGCTTTCTCTTTTTGTTGAAATATTCAATGCTGCTAAGTCTCTAGGTAATCCTTTTTTAAAAAAATCTTCTTTTTTAACTTTTTTAGTAATAAAGATATCATCATTAAAATATACAAACTGTTCTGACAAATTATTTATTCTATGTAGGTTTATTTCTATAACATGAGAACTGAATGTAGGAAGATATTCCTTTGGTATAAAATCCTCATGATAAACTATATTCAGTTTAGGATGATCTATATTTAACCATGAAGGTAAATGTCCATAAGTGATAAAATGAATTTGATTTACCCAAGGTGCAAACTGCTCCACCCCTCTAAACCAGTATTGTAAATTATCAAAATCTCTAAACCGGTTCTCATTCCCATCTCCAGATTTATTTGGTGAATATTTTGCTTTATCTTCTTGCCATTTAATATCTCTAGAATCAACCCAAGGTATTACAAAATCAATTTTTTTGTTCATTCTTAAATATTTCTCCCCTTAACTATCCTTAAGATATTTATAAACAAATTCTATTATACAAAATAACTCTTCATATTATCTTCTAGCTTTTATTCAGTTTAAAAGAATTCATCATTTACAACATTTCTAAGGATGTCGACAATTTACAAAAGACAATATTCACTGCATTCTTTTTCATTAAGAATTCTTGATTGTTTTTTCATTATTAACCATTTAAAGACATCAATTTGCCGTTTAAATCTTCTGGAGAAAGCCCCTCCAGTTTGATGCTTTCACCATATTCATTTTTAATATCAAATATTTGATATATATCTATCATCGATTGTTCTAATTCTTTTTGGGATTTAGTACTACCAAATACTCTTAAACTAATTTGCTGTAATGTACCTTTTGATTTTTCAGGTAATTTGTCACCAGTAGCTCTAGCAGGAACTGCCGCAATAACACCTGGATATGAACGTATTTCTTCAAGTCCAGTAATTTCTGAAATTTTTTCTTTGACTTTTACCAATAATGATACATTATAAGCATATCGTGGCCAAATAGCTTGAATTTTTTTATAATCAAAATCTGATTCAAACATTTCTCCAGTTAATGAAAAACGAATCATAGATTCTAATGAATTATAGCCACAAATATTTTCTTGTAAAATATACTCTAATGAACCTGTTAGTCTATAGCCTATGTCGTAAATGATGACTTCGTCATCATCAATTAAACATTGTGCAAACATAATTCCATCTTTTATACCTACATCAGCAAACATTTTTTCCATTTTAGGTAAGGTATTTACTATATAATTAGGAGTCAAATAAGAAGGGAATGAATAGCCTACAACCAAAGGAATTGTATTTTGGTCTTGATTACGTTTCGTATGTCTATTTGCCAGTCCACTTAAGTAAACATCACCATGATCAAACAAAAAGAATAGTGTACATTCATCTCCTTGGATAAATCGTTCGATTAAGACATTCTCTGTCTCGGAAACTTTTTGTGCGATTTCATATCCAGCCAATAATTCTTCATAATTATGGCAGACTGTAACACCTTTACCACCACTTCCATCACTCGGCTTAACTAAAACTGGATATTTAACATCTATTTTTTTTGATAAAATTTCTTTGTAAGTATATTTATATTCATTGATGGTTGGGATATCATATTTTTCCAGAAGTGGTTTATATCTTTTTTTATCTGTAAATAATCTAAATAATTCTTCCGTTCCATAACAAGGAAAATTTACTGCTTCACAAATTTTAGCATAATGCGGTAAAGTTGAATCTGTAAAGCCTGTCAAAATGCCATTAATTTTTTCTTTATTGATAAGCTCTAATAATGCATCAACATCTGTTGTACTTACCTGAAAAGCCTTATCAGCAACTTGTTTAGCTGGAGATTTATCATAATCATACCAATCTGTGACAATCGTATATACTCCCATTTCTCTAGCTTTATTTACAATTTGAGTAGAAATTCGTGAACCACCCATAATTAACAATCGTTTCCCAGATAAATTCATTATTACCGTCCTTTATTTTATGTTTTTCTAATTGAAAACTTATCTTTTCTTTTAATCAATATTTAATTGATCTTTGTTCCAAGAATTGATTAAATCAATCATATTTTCTAATTGTTTTTCTTGATAACGTTGATCTACAATTAATGATAGCTCCACATTAGGTATCGAAGTTTTCTCACTCAAACGTTCTGGCCAATGAACTGGCAAATAAACGTGATGTTCTATTAAAAATTTTCTCAAATTATCACGTTGGGTCTCATCAACAACTAATGGAACAAAGAGTGGTACCTCATTATCCTTTAAATCTTTAAATAAAAACCGAACCCCATCATTTGTCACTAGTGAATTATATAGGAATTTTGAATTTCTTTTTCTTTTATTTATAATTTCTTGATAACTTTTTGTTTTTAAATAATTCAAGCTATAGGTATCAATTGTAAGATTGTCATCCAAGCGAATTAATTGATTGTTAAAATCAGCAAATTTTTTTAAAAAGTCACTTTTATTAATATCGTTTCCTTCCAAATAAATTTTTTTCAACTTCATTGCTTCATATTTGGAAGTAACTATATCATCACTAGATTGGTTAACTTTTCGATAAAACAAATTATTTGCTTTATAAGCTATTCCTCCCGATGCTAATGCAAACCATTTACGTAGGGAAATAATAGAATAATCTGCATGCATTTTTATAGACTCTTTATTAAATAAGTTATGAGTTAAATCTTGAATAATTAAAGTGTTATTTGATGCATAATATCTTAAAATATTTTCAAGATTTGTTTTGTCAGTATCAAACCCAAAGTATTCCATATATAAAAAGACATCTACTTTTTTAGTTTGGTCAAGAGAAAAGATAATTCCCTCATCGCTAAAGTGAACATCGTAATATTTTATATTAATATTACGATCTAAAAAAGGTTGAATCATTGATATACAAGCATATGAAGGAACATAAGCAGAATGTACATCCTGTATTGTAAGAATATCATCAAGAATTAAGCCAATGGCATTCCTGCCACTTATCGTAAATTGATGATCTTCATAACCAGGCCTTTTAATTAAATAATCATAGACAGATTGCTCCGATTCCTTGACAGAAGAATCGTCATATTCAAACTCACTACCAATTTCTAAGTCGCGATTCGAGGCCATTTTTTCTCCTTCTTTTACTGCCTTATACACATTGAAATTTTTTATACTATTATCAGATCGAACTTTAATATCACTTTGCTTCACAACTTTAAGAATTGTTTTCAAAAAAATTTTTATATCAAGCAAAAAACTTATGTGATCAACATAATATAAATCATCTGCCATACGTTGTGGCCAAGGAGCATTATTTCGACCATTAACCTGAGCCAATCCAGATAAACCAGGACGAACATCATGTCTGCGTATTTCTTCATCATCATAAAACGGAAGATAATGTATTGAAAGTGGCCTTGGACCAATAAAACTCATATCGCCTTTAAGAACATTCCAAATTTCTGGCAATTCATCAAGAGATGCCTTCCGAATAAATAAACCAAACTTTGTTAGTCTATCTTTATCTGGCAGTAAATCACCATATTTATTTCGCTCATTTGTCATTGAACGAAATTTATACATTTTAAAAATTTTTTCTTTTTTCCCCGGACGATTTTGAGTATATATAACAGGCGATCCAAGATTAAAATAAACACTTATTGTTAAAACAAGAAGTAAAGGCGAAAGAATAAGACCAAGCAACAATGCTAATATAATATCAAAAATTCTTTTTATAAAGAGGTATGGTTTTTTCATATAACACCTAATAAAATGAGAACTTTCTGTAATATAAAAACATAATTATCCTTTTATAGCTCTATAGGCTGGGAAGTAATCTATAACATTTGTAGTGCCTGTTTTTTCACATAGTTTTTGATACATTTCTGGCTGCCAAATTTTTTTACCTACATAATAATCAAATAGTGTTTCTTTAGTAAATCTTCTTTTGAAATTAAACAAACTATCATTCTCTTCATTACTAACACCACCACCATGGTGTATTAAACTATATTCATGTTCTTTACCCCATTGAATCAATGCATACCGTAAAACATATGCTGGAGATAAGTATAAATATTCACTAAGAGTTCCTGATAAATGTGCATGTATGTATTTATCATAAATAAAATAAAAACCCATGGCTATTGTTTTGTCTTGATATATTGCTTTTATCAGTAAAATATTTTTATTAAAATAATGGAGTAATGAATCAAAATAATCTTGGCCGAAATAATAAAAATCTGAAGCATGATTACGTTTCATCGTTGAATAATAAATTTCTTTGAAGTTATCAATATTAGTTGGAGATTCTATATATTGAAATGTAACGCCATTTTTTAACGCTTTTTTAACGTTCTTTCGAACCGATTTAGAACATTCAGTTTGAATAGGATCGTCTGATGTTTTTAAATTTGTTCCTACTGTTTTTCTTTGATAAACAATAGGATAAACATCAATAAAATCTTTTGCATTCTCAATAATTGGATGAAAACGAATAAATTCACTAACAATATGATTACTTAAACAATATTCTCTAAAATTATTTATATAATTATCAATTAATTTATCTTTATATCCTTCAATAAAATTAGTCACTACAGGTCCACCATAACCATATGGCGTCGTAATATCTTTATACTGAACCCCATTAATAATACAATTAGGGATATCTCTAATTAAAAACATATTACTTACTTTGCCGTATTCATCTGAATACACAAATGTATGATTAGTACCTTCACCTAGTTCTTCATATATTTTCCCATAATCGGGTTCAAAATAAATATCTTGCATAATATTTTTATAACTTTATTAATACAATAATAAAAATGAAACCACCTTTTCTAAATCGTTATTTATTTTTACTTCATCAATGTTATTTTAAGATCTACTATTTAGCTTCATTAATCAAATTTTCTAAAATATCATTTAATGACTCTTCTAGAGAAATTTTGTCTTTCAAATTAAAATCTTGTGACATTCTATCCATGTTCAATGAATTATTATATTGTGCACCAGTGGAATTAATAATATTAACTGTAGGCTTAGGTAATTGTCTATCCTTAAAAATCTCAAGAATAATCTCAACTATTGTTTTCAAGCTATATGATTCAAAAGAACCAATATTATAAACAGTGTGTGATGCAAGTTCTAAATTATTTGCTATGTAAGATAGCATCCTGGCAGCATCTTCCACCATTAAATAAGAAAATTGCTCCTTAGAAGAACTAATATTAATTTTATTTTTTAAATATGCATCTTTTAACATTCGTGTGGTAATTCGATTATCCAAACCAAGACCTGCTAAACTTGCTAATCTTAAATGAAAAACAGAAATCGAATTTTTCTTAGAAAATAAATTCAAGTAAGATTCTGTATAGATTTTGGCAATGCCATAAAGGCTATCTGGACTCGGAAGATCTGTCTCTTTTGCTGATTCTTCTCTATAGGGATTATATACACTTTGACTTGATACATTGATTATTTTATTGATTTTATTTTTCAAACAAGCATTGCTTACATTTTCAAGTAATCGTACACTTGACATTAATTTTTCAGGTTCACTGGAACGAGTAAATGCTAAATGCAATAATATTTTTTCAATATCATTGTTGTCTAATGCTTGTTCTTCAGAAGCAGAAAGCGAATAAAATCCATCATATGTTAAAGTATCAAATATTTCATTTTGGTAAAAATAAATATTTTTATCTCGAACAATAAGAAAAACTCTATCAAACCAATTCTTATCTTTTAGATATTCAACAATCTTTTTACCTAAAAAACCATTTGCTCCAGTCACATATAAGTACTTCATTAATAACTCCAATAAACAATTGTCTCAGACAAATCTCAATAAGTTCGTTTAAATTTTTTTTATACAATTCGACACGAATTAAATTAAGGAAATAAATTCATGACAAAATTTTAAATATTATTCAAAACAACTACAAATTATTTTGATTATTTTTTCCTGCTCTCCTATTGTCATTTTATTATCACTTGGAAGACAAAGACCCCGTTTGAAAATATCTTCGCCTACCGCCAGAGGCTTACCATCCTTGCCTAAATTGCCACCTGAGATATAGGCATTAGTAATAGCTCTTCCATTGCCTTCTCTCGTAACAAAGTCATGCATTCTATAGACTGGTTGAAGATGCATCGGTTTCCAAATGGGTCTACCCTCAGCATTATAGGAACATAATGTTTCAAGAATTTCTGTAGGGCATGTTTTCCCGGATTCTTTATTATATAAAGCTTTATTGTCACTTCTAACCTGTTTGCACATTGCTTCTTCATTAACCGTTAAGCAAGAAAGCCAATAATTTGATGTTGAATTTTCGATGCCTACTGGATTCATTTTAATTGGTAGATTTTTTAGACCTGATTTATAACGTTCATAGATTTCTTTTTTCTGTGAAACATGCTCTGCTAGATAAGGAAGTTGACCTCTGACAACTCCAGCAATGACATTGCTAATTCGATAATTATATCCAATTTCTTCATGTTGATACCAAGGTGCATTTTCTCTGGCTTGAGTTGATAATTTTCGGGCCTTATTTGCCGTTTGTTTATCATCTGTGAGAAGCATACCTCCAGCTGATCCTGTAATGATTTTATTACCATTAAATGAAATACAACCTATATCGCCCAAATTTCCTACCGGAACACCCTTATATGTTGCGCCTAAAGCTTCTGCAGCATCTTCAATTAAAAGGGCATTATGTTTACTACAAATATTTTTTATTTCATCTACCTTTGCAGGAGTTCCGTATAAATGTACTAACATAACAACTCTAACATCGGGATATAAATCAAATGCTTTTTCTAAAGCTCTTGGATCCATATTCCAAGTATCATCTTCAGAATCTATAAAAATAGGAGTCCCACCCTCATATGTAATTGGATTAGCACTTGCACTAAAAGTTAAGTCTGAACAGAAAACTTTATCTCCAGGTTTAACACCAGAAAGTTTTACTGCTAAATGAAGTGCCGCTGTTCCTGTAGAAAGTCCAACACTGTATTTACAACCAATATCGCGACAAATTGTATCTTCTATGGCATTAATATTTTCACCAACAGTAGACATCCAGTTTGTATTATAAGCTTCTTGGACATATTTAAGTTCTTCACCATGCATTGTAGGTGAAGACAACCAGATCTTCTTTTTAAAGGATTCTATTTTATGTTTATTTTCAAACATTTTCTCTCCTTATGCAAATATAAATAATCTATTATATTTTATCATATTTAAAATTAAATTATTTTCGACAATATCCATTAATAGATATATTCCAATCTCCAATTTAATGAATTTTAAATATACTTCATCATTAAATCCACTTGCTTTGTACAACAAATAATATCATTATTTTAGTAACAAGACTTCAATCTACAGTAAAATATCATTAATTACAATCTCATACTGAAATAAGATTAGTCGTATTAACCAAATATGGATTTTATTTTCCTTCTAAAAATAACATACTTTCTTTTTATCAAATTTGTCTTTGGACAATATTTTGATACAAGTTTATTAAAGCTTAGAGAATTCAATCCCTTAAAAAAGTTTTCTCTATTAGGATTTTCTGCTACTGATTGTATAGCAGCAGGATTTTTCTTTAAGGCTAAATCAATATCAACTTCTTTTTTAGTCATATATCTTTCATTTGCCTCAATCATGTATTTTCCTTTTTCGGTATTAACTAGAATCAAAGAAGTCCCTTTGTTATCATTCATCTCAGGATATACATCATTAATTCCCCAGAAGTCTGCCATCGTTATGTCACTTCTACGGTTTATACCTTTAAAACAACATGCATAACACGACGGCCGCAAACAAACTTTTTTCAAAAAAGCTTGCATGTATAAATCATTTTTATGACTGTTTTTAATAGGCGGTCCTTCATTATATTTGAAAACGAGAGAATAATTTTCCCAACTAATTGTTTTATCACGAAATGATATGTATTTTAATTTTTCTTTTCTTGATTCATTTACATACTGAAGATATTTTTCCCAAACTTTTGGTGAAGGCACACCATGGCAAACGATATCCATAGTAAATAGATTTTTATAATTATTGTTAAGATAATGAAGAAGCCCCTCAACTTGACACGGAGTACCTGTAAAAAGTATTTTACGACCTTGATTCAAATAAGATTTGATTTCTTTGTAACTTGAACCAATCCAACTTTGAACATATTTTGAACCACGCAATTCATCTAATTCTTCAACAGATTCCACTTTTTTATGAATGACATTAAAATTATCATCAAATGCAGCGCCATAAACAATACCATTTTCTGTTAATATCCAATTTGCGATGATAGAGAATATACCACCAGATGAACTTTTCATTCTCTCCTGCTCATTATTGTTTATACAAGCATAAGCCTGAGGTTTATTATCTATCTGCTTAAAATTTATTATTGGACAAACATCAACACATTTACCACATCCAATGCAGGTTTCATAATTGACGTAAGGATACCAAAACCCTTCGCTATTTTTTTTCATTGATATGCTATTAACGGGACAAATGTTTGAGCATGCTTGACAGCCCATACAATCCTTGTCTGTTTTAATTTCTTTATCAATCATAAAACAATCCTTATTTTAAACTTTTTCTAAATATTCGATTTAGCGGCTTTAATATAATGTCTTTTTCATAAGGGTTCAGACTAAAATGCCAAATAGATATTACATAAATGAGAACATAGAGAACACCAAAAATGAGGAGCATGGAAATTCGATTTAGATTAACAAATCTGACCATCAATATTCCACTAATAGCTGGTGCAATCAAACCTGGAATAAATTTAATAATTTGTTTCCAAAAATAACTCATATCTAGACCTACATTGAAATGGTTATACAAATTCATAATTAAACCATTCCCTAACAAAAGCGAAATCGCCGTTCCTGCAGCTGCACCTACAGGCCCATATTTTCGTGTTAGCGGTATGCTAAGAAATAAGTTCCCTAATGCCATGAAGATATATAATATTGATCTAAATTGATGCATATTCTTAGCTCTTTGTATTTCAATACCGATATTTTGTATTAAAGGAATCGTCACTGGCAACAATAATAGTAAGCCAACGTAATATGAGTCTTGATATCCTGATCCAGCCCACTTAAGAATAAATGGTTTCCCAAAAAATATATAGCCACTCATAATTAACGCTAAGATTGCAAATTGAATTCTACCAATACGCGTAAATAATTGTGTTAGTACTGAATCATCATCATTTTCTGCAATCATTATATGCACTCGCGGAATAAAGACATTAGAAATAGCAGTAGATATTTGTGAATAATAATTATTTAAAGTTGATGCAACACTGTAAACCGCAACTCCCACTGTTCCTTGAAATCTTCCAATTAAAAATTTATCAACATTCCAGTTAATTTGGTCTACAACCATATTAATAAATATATAAAAAGAGAAGACTGACATTTCTTTCATCAATCCAGATTCCATCTTTTTAAAAGAGAATCGCATTTCTAATTTATTAAAACAATAAACTGCGTATATTATTTCTATAACAAGATTTAGTATACTCGTGGATATAGCGACTCCCACTGATTCAAAACCAAGAAGTAAAGCTGGTAACGTAATAAACGGACTTGTCGCTGTTTTGATTAATTGGATAATCTTATGAAAAGTAAACCGTTCATTTGCTGTTATGTAAGAGGTGAAAACAATACTGGGAAAAGAGAATCCCAAATTTATCACGAGAATATACATTAGATGCTTTGCTTTTATTGATTCAACCGCAGTAAGCTCTTCGCCAAATATGACATTTGTATATTGAGCTAATATAAAGCCTGCAATTACTGCTATTAAACCAAGAAGCGAAAAAACTATTAAAAACATGCCATTCAATGTAGCAATTTCATCTTTCTCTTCGTTTACCCTATAACGTGAAAAATATCTAACATAGGCACTACCAAAACCAAAATTTAAAACACCTAAGTACGATACAACTGATGAAACTAAATTATAAAGACCATACTCACTTTGCCCAAGTAAACGCAATAAGATTGGTGTGTAAATTAGTGAAACAAGAAACCCTAATGCAAGATTAATATATGTTAATGTAGCCCCTGCTTTTCGTTCATTTATTACCATTTAGTATCCTAATCTATCAGATTGAAACCTTTCTTCAAGAAATTAAAAGACCTTTGTCTTTCCTTTTTAAGTACGTCATCTACATGCTCAAAGTCTATTTGAAATATACTCTTATCAAAAGATATATTCTTATATTCTCTATCTTTTAAAGAAAATGTATCAAGAAGCGTCTCAATCCTCGCATACATTTGTTCTTTTCCACGGCGTTTATAAACGACAAAAGGCCTCTTAAATAATATTGAAAACACAACTCCATGAAAAGAATCTGTTAAGATAAGAGAAGCATCTTTAATATAATCAATAAACTCTGATGGTCCAGTTTCATAAGTTTCTTTGTCCTTGATGTCTCCAAGATTAATCATTGAATAATTATTTATTTTAGCAAATGAGCTATACTCTGTTTGTTGAGTTTCATCTACACCACCAAGAAAATAAGTCACTATATATTCGTTATTAGGCTTATTGGAAGCTTTATTTGCGATGAGTTTCCATTGATCAGAAGTTAAAAGCATTGTTGGGTCAACCAAAACAGGAGCGTTAATCCCTGTCAATTCTTTTATTAGTCTTGCACCATCTTCTTCCCGAACTGACAAATATTTAAAATCTGATATCCAGTTTTTATATTTGTCTATACTCTTATCTGGAATTTCAGATACAGAAAAACTAGGAGCATATGCAATTCGTTTATTTTTATTGGTAAATCGCAAAAAATATATAGGAGAGCATTTTGTATAATCTGGATTCCATACCTGATCACTACCTACAACAAAATAAGAAAATTCATTTTCAATTATTTTTGCATCAGTATCACTTATTAAACTAAATTCTGTTTCATGAAGATATTTTTCAGAAAATTTACAAAAACAAGCATATCTGTTCTTTTTGCTCAAGTCGTATGCCTTCGCAAATATGATCTTTTTAAATTTTAAGTACACTACATCCATGATTTTCAATAAAGATTTGGGTACCTCTGATTTTTTTATATCTATATCAGAATATTTTGACAAATACGATTCATCCACAACGATTGTTTCAACATCAAATCCAAGAGACAACATTGATTGTTCCAGAGCATAATTTTGCAGCCTGTTTCCATAGTTGAAATAGCCATTTAATGTAATGATACCTATTTTATTCTTCAATTATTTTCACCTTCAACAGCTTTTTTTAAACTTTATTTTTATTATAATTTATATTGCCATTTAAAAGATAAGCACTTGTAATAGTACAACAATAAAAATACATTAGGAGAAAATTTGAATCATATAAGACATTACCTGTTAGTCCATATAGCAAGAAGAACATTTGATAACCCATGGAATAATACAATAGGCTAAGCCATGACCTTTTTTTTGAATTTTGAACCTCAATCCTTAAACTACTAAGGGTTAATTTCAAAAATGTTAAAATTGGTATTAGTAATGAAATAAACCCAACAATTCCAGTTTCACACAATAGTTGTAAATAAATATTATGTACTTCCATTTCTTTTTCAAATAAACCCATTGTTAAAGTGGTTTTTTTAAAATTCCCCCACCCGATACCCATTATTGGGTTTTCTTTAAACAAGCTCCAAGCATGATGATATAATTTTGTTCTACCGCTTGAAACATCTTTTCCTGCTAAGAGATCCAGAATAGTTTTAATTGTACGTGAAATAACAGGTATTGATCTTAACACATCAAATGTCATGATAATAATTATAATCGCAATTATTCCAATAATTATCATATGCAATACACGCTTTGCTAATTTCTCTCCTTTAAAGGGTAAAAAATACAACAAAAACAAGCTAATTAATAAAAATAATATATGAGCTCTTTTTCCTGTCATCAACAGTGTTAAAAGTAAAAAGATAGTGAGGGTACTGCTTGTTATATATTGTTTCGTTGACCTAATAATTTTTCTGTTACTAACAAGCATAATAATGCCACTTACTATGTGCCCAGCGGTGAAAGCAGGATTCGATGAAAAACCAGTGTAATATTTTCCTGCACGTGCCCATTCAAATATTTCCAATGCATTATTTTCAGATAATAACATTAAGAAGTGTTCATAAATTGACGGACTTAAAATTTGTATCCATACAGATAATGCATAAAAAAGCGAAAAAAATATTATAGCTTTATTTGACAACCTAAAACTTGAACTGTTTTTCTCACTAAATATTAATAAACTAACACCTAAGAAAAAAGAAAATAAAGAAATTAAGCTATTGATATAATTGCTTGATTCCAATTGTGTCATTGTATGACTAAAGATAATTACCATTAATGCAAGTAACCAAAGCATGTCTATCTTAATTATTTTAAGGTCATGAAATATAGACCTACTACTTACTCCTATATAAATAATAAAAAGGCTAGTTAACAAAAAACTTATAATAAGTAGTGAACTAGAAACTAAGATATGACTAAAATATTGAATAAAAAATGACAGTGTAATAAAAAAAAATATAGAAATATCGTGTAAATCAAAGTAATTATATTTTGAACACAATAATTTTGTTTTATTATTATCTGATTTTATTTTTTCATTCGTTAAAAACGAATAATTTTCATACATGTATAAATCCTTCTTAAATAAAAAATGAGAATTCCAATCTTATATACAACTAGTATACAATTAGACAAGCATTTTCAAGTTCTATTTTATTTACAATTTGTTTGATAAACTTCTTCTCCATTTTTTAGTTTTCCACCACACATTGTTGGCAAAGATAGTTAGATTTTATTTTTGAAAGATTCTAATCGGTGTTTTTTGATTAATTTTTGAACATTATTTCCTCTTATACAATCTACAAACATTCTATAGAAACTACACCTAAAATTTCCTTATGCATTTCTGTAGCTAGGTCGATAAAATGACATATTTTACTTATTTCTGTATCATGTGTTTTTATTATTAAAATCATTGAACCAACCTCACTCATCTTTCTAAGTTCTATTTCAGTACTTGGAAATAATGAAAATTTAGAAACAGAAAGAAATTCGTTATCTTTTTCTAGTTCATCAATTAAGGCTGCTGAACGTTCATCTGTTAATTCACCAACTATTCCTATTTTATATGGTTTGGATTCGGTTAATTCAGGATTGTCTCTTTTCATTAAAATTTCAACTAGAATTTTCGTATATGAAACTTGATCTGTTAATGACTTTGATACATATTTTTTCCCCTTTAAATATTTAGTATTTATCCATTTATCAATTTTTGATACAGATTTATCTTCAAAAACATAAATTTGATTTATTACCATTAAGCCAAAATTATTACTCAAAGCATTTACATCAAAAATATTTTTACTTGACATAATTTTATAAATGTACCAAATAACAATTAAAAATTCTCCTAATAAAAAATCCAAGAATATATTTATGAGTAATGATGTTTTGCTGATTTCATTTTTCACTTGATGTGAGGGTATAGATTCTTCCTTTATTTCTTTCAGTTCGATTTCTTCCAGATTTTCTCCGAGAAATTCTTCTGAAAAAATTGGTTTTGCTTCTTCAATTCTTTCCTGTAATTTAATTTCACATTCATCTATTTCTAAAGATAAATTTATAATTTGCTCATTAATTTCTGCTAATTGATCTTGAATTTTTTCGTTTGAATCAACACTACTCACTTCATTAAACAATTCTGTAGTAAAATCATTTGAAAATAAAATGGTATCTTCTGCTCTAGTTTCAATGTACAGTATAACCGCATCTTTCAAGCTAGGTAGCACATCTTCAGGTGCAGTTAAAACGACATGTATGTTATCGCTCGAACTTATATCAGTTTTCATCAAATCTCTAACTTGGTCATAGGGTACAAGACCATTTGTTTGATATTCAATATATTTAAAAAAAGCTTCTGAAAAGAATTGATTATTATATTCCACTGTTAATATGCGAAGACTTTCATCTATGTCTTCTTCGTTCATACCCTCTTTTAAATTAATCAATACTTTAATATCAAATTCAAAAAAGAATTGCTCAGTATCTGCCATTGATAAATATAAGCTATTTGCTGTTTGTTTGTTCAGTTTTTGGTATCTTGCAGTTAAAAATTCTAATCTTGAATTGATTCGTTGGGCTTCCGAATCATATTTCAAAATATCTTCTTCAACTGTTTTCTCTTCTTTATCAGTTAATTTTCCAACAGTAGGTTTGGGGTTATCAGAAGATTTTTCTGTAGCAGAAGAATTCGTTCTAATCATCTTAAAAAAAGAAAAACTTCCTAGTAAAATGGCTCCAATTAATCCAAACAAAAAAACATTGCGCCATCGTTTTAAAATATAATAAAAAACATCTCGCAGGTTAAACATTTGATCATATGATGACTGCATTTCTCCTCCTACGCCGACAAAAAGTAGAATTATTTCACTATTTAAAATAAATTTTCAATTATTAGAAAATTAAAACAACAACACTTAAATTCATAATTGATTAACAGAATTATTATAGTATTTTTTTAATGCTTTGAATAATATAATCAACTTCTTCATCTTTTAAAGTGCTGTATAATGGTAAAGTGACTAAATGCTTATAATAATTATAAGCATTTTGATAGTTTTCGATAGAAAAACCTTTATCTTTATACGCAGTAAGCATTGGCAAAGGCTTATAATGGACATTACAAACAACACCCGCTTCTTGCATTTTTTCTATAAATAGATTTCTTTCTATTTCATTATAATTATCAATTCGTAATAAATATAAATGGCCTGAAGAAAATTGATTGCCTGGGTAATGATTTAATGAACTAACCGGTAAATTATTAAAACCGTCATTATATTTTTTTATAATTTCATGCCTTCTTTGCAGCATTTGAGAATATCTTTTTAATTGAGAATTACCTAAAGCAGCTGCCATATCTGTCATATTATATTTATATAAAGGTGCTACAATATCATATTCCCATGAAGCACCCTTTGTTTTACTATAAG
>DIRM01000024.1:22133-41114 GCA_002427545.1 Mageeibacillus sp. UBA5436
GCACCCTTTGTTTTACTATAAGCATCTTTTGTTTGCCCATGCAAAGTTAAAAGCATAAATTGATTGTAAATATCATCATTATTTAATTCTGTTTTTGCTTTCCAAGTAATGCATCCTCCTTCTGCCGTAGTCAAATTTTTAACGGCATGAAAAGAAAAGCTGCTAAAATCAGCTATATTGCCAGATTTTTTACCATTAATCTCAGCGCCTAAAGAATGAGCTGTATCTGCAACAATAATAATTCGATTAAACATTTTTTGATATTTATTTTTTATATTTGCTTTAAACAAATTTTGTTTTCTATAAATTGCTTGATATATTCGATCATAATCACAAATGACTCCGCCAATATCAACAGGAATAATTATTTTAGTGTTTTCATTTATAGCAGCTTCCATCTGATCATAATCCATTTGTGGTGAATCTTTTTGAGAATCAATCATGACAGGTTTTGCTCCAACATGATAAATAACACTGCATGTCGCTGTATAAGTATAGGCAGGTAAAATGACTTCATCACCAGGTCCTATGCCCAAAAGTCTCAGAATCATTTCAGCTCCAGCTGTTTGTGAATTGACACAAGCTACTCTAGGCACACCTATATACTCAGCAAGATTGTTTTCAAATTGCTTTGTAACAGACCCAGTCGTTATCCAACCGGATCGCAAAACATCTGAAACAGCTTCTATGTCTTGCTCAGAAATATCTGGTTTATTAAATGAAATATACATATGTCCTCCAGTATCAGCTTATTAAGCTTAAATAAATTGTACATCGAAATTCAATAAAATGAATCATTTTTTTAAAAATAATAATTTCTTAATTATTTTAACTGATTTTTTAGGGTTACATTGTTTTATACTTATAAAAATTTTGATTAATTTCGTTTTTTTATCAAGTCTTTCAATAATAAAACATTCTGCTTCTCACTATATAAAAATAACCCCATTCCTATAATGATAAATATCAGAGAGATTATCAAGCTGTTATATGTATAAACCCAATATCCTAAAAATAACAAAACAAACCCCAAAATATTTTTCAAGCTCAAAAATTTTAATGAAATTGTTTTCCGCGTAGCCATATACATACACAGTAATCCTAAAATATAACTAATAATTATAGAAAGATTAGCTCCTTGAATTCCTAAAGCAAGTAATAATTTGGGCAATAATAAAAAATTTGTTAAAGCGGCAATACCAAAAGACAGAGTTACCGAAATTGTTTTTTTATCTGCAAAGAAAATCTGTGAATAGAAATTCATAAAAGTACTTAATGCCGTGCCAAAAATATGGAAAGGAACATATGGATAAGATTCAATAAAATCTTTTTTTATCAAATATGGGAAAACAATTGAAATGGCAGGAAGTAAAAGAGCTATACCATAAGTCATATAGTATAAATAGCTATTAATTGCAGTACTATAGGTGGTATTTTTCTCAGAAACATTTTCTGATTCTGCATTTTTGAATGCCATCTCTTGCCAAGCTAAAATAATGACCGAAGCAATTAAAGATAGAGCACCAGAAAATTTCCCTGCTACAGAATATAAACCATTCTCGCTATATCCCATATTCTGAGAAATATATACCTTATTATAACCATCTAAAAACCATGAAATAAGTGTGCTAATACTTATTGGGATACTAAATTTTAAATAACTTATGAGAATTGTTTTTGAGAGATCTCGTTTCTTGAATGAAGAGAGTATTCTTAATTTCCATTCTATAATAAAAATTTGAAGCAAATAACCAATTACAACACTAATATACAAAGATTCAATGCCAAAATTCAAAAAAACGATAAGAAAAATATTGGTTAATAAAGTTATTAAACTAGCTAAAACACCAGATAGGGCATATAGAATATTTTTCCCATATCCTCTTGCAATATTCCCATAAATATAATGAAGAATTGTAAAAACACCATAAAGATAAACATAAATAGCTTGATTCACAGGAACAAAATAATTATAAATATAAAATAAAAATGTATAAAGAAAGAAAGAAACAAAAGTGATGAACAAGCCATTGTTTATTGCCTTACTTTTTTCATGTCTTTCCTGGTATTCATACATGTATCGTAAGATAGTTGACCATATATTCAAAAATATAGTCATCGCAAAAAACGTGACAACACTAACAGCTTCCTCATATATACCGATGTCTGTTTTGGATAAATAATTTGTATAAATTGGTAACAGTATGAATGTCATCAATTTCATTAAAACATTACCTGCAAAATAGACTATTGTAGATTTAATAAATGTTTTTCTTTTGTCCATAAAATTTTCTATTTACTTATCTGTTATTTCATCAATTAAATTTAATGTTTTATTAATTTCATTAACTAAATGATCATTATTAGCAGCAACTTTGTCACGGAAATTTTGATTAATGACATTATTTTGATAAAACTCATAATTATTTATTAATTTAGATATGGCATTTGAGTAATAATTATCTGCTACACCAATTTGATATTTATCAACCATATTCAACAAAGGTGGATTTTCTGTTGTAATAACTGGTTTATTTTCTGATAAAAATTCATAAATTTTGCCTGAAGCACAATAAAGATTATTTGTGTCCTTCATATGATAATTAACAATACCAACATCACAAAGTTGAATTAATTCTTTAAGATTTCCTTCATTCAAGTTCTTATCAATAATATAAACATTATTTAATTTTAATTTCGATATCAATTGCTTTATTAGATCAACATCTTCAGAGCCATATGCCCCAACTAAATACAAATTCACTTTATATTGAAAATTAGCAACCGCTTTAACCAATACATCATTCGTTCTGGATATGGAGCAACCAGAAGTAGAAATTAATTTTAATTTTGGTTCTTTTAAACTGTCTAGGATGTTTTTTGGTATTATTTCTTGATTAATTTTTTTATAATTTAGGGGATAATCTAAAGATCGAACATTTTCAAAAACTATCGGCTCATTCTTTAATCGATAGTATTCCTGCATAATATCTGCTCTTTCTTGATTAGCTGCAATTATGATATCTGCTTTTGGGTTAATCCACTTTTCCAAGAGCGAACCAAATTTAGAGACGAAAGATTGCATATCTTTGGGCAAATATAATTCTCTTGCATCAATGATAAATTTTGCATTATTTTGTCTTTTAAAAATTTTTAAAGCTGGAAAAAGAGCACGACGATTATCCGCCAGAATAATATCAAAGTCTTTAATATTTTTTGTCTTTTGCAAACAATATTTAATAAAATTTAAATAGCTGCCCTTTTGATTATCATAAGCTAAATGGAATTCTGATTCTATTTGTTCATCATGAGTAATATAAGTACAATCACCCAATTCTTGACAGACCTTAATTAATTCTCTTAATCGTCCATCAAATTTAATGCTGCTGAATGATACTAAGAGTATCTTTTTATGATTGTTCATAATTTATCCATAACAATATTAAGTATTCTTTCTGAAGCATTACCATCACCGTAAGGATTTTTTGCTTCACTCATTTTATTATATAAATCTGAATTCGTTAATAATTCAACAAAAGAATGATAAATATCATCTTCTAATGTACCCACTAATTTTAAAGTTCCGGCTTCAAGTCCTTCTGGTCTTTCAGTCGTATTTCTCATTACAAGAACAGGCTTTCCTAAAGATGGTGCTTCCTCTTGGATCCCACCACTATCTGTCAAAACAAGATAGGATTTTGCTAGAATATTATGAAAATCAATTACCTCTAAAGGGTTTATCAATCTTACTCGTTCGAGATCTTTAAAATATTTTTCCGCTAAACCACGGATTTGAGGATTTAAATGAATCGGATATACTACTTTTATATCTGGATGTTCTAAAACAACACGCTTTACTGCTCTAAATATATTTTCTAATGGCTCACCCAAGTTTTCTCGTCGATGTGCCGTTAATACAATTAATCGACTCCCTTTAGCCCATTCTAATACTTCATGTTTATAATTCTTCTGAACAGTAGTTTTTAGAGCATCTATGACTGTATTACCAGTGATAAAAATACTATCCTTGTCCTTACCTTCTTTAATAAGCTGTTGAGCAGCGGTTTCTGTCGGTGCAAAATTAAATTTTGCCAATAAACTGACAGCTTGACGATTAAATTCTTCTGGATAAGGTGAATAAATATTATAGGTTCTTAAACCTGCCTCCACATGACCTACTGGAATCTTTTGATAAAATGCTGCCAAAGCTGAAACAAAAGTTGTTGATGTGTCTCCATGTACCAAAACTAAATCTGGTTGTTCTTTTAAAAACACCTCTCGGATAGAATTTAAAATATCTATCGTTATATCATATAAAGTTTGATTTGGTTTCATGATATTTAAATCATAATCTGGAACAATCTCAAAAATATCCAAAACTTGTTTGAGCATTTCTCGATGCTGACCTGTAACACATACCACCGTTTGAATTTTGGTGTTATTTTGAAAAGCTTTAACGACTGGACACATCTTGATAGCCTCTGGTCTTGTACCAAAGATAATTAAGACTTTTTTCATTTATCGGCTCCTGTATTATCTAAAATGTTTTCTTGTATAGTTTTTGATTGCTTCTTATTAAAGACTATATAGATTAAAAATAGCGTAATAGCAAATATCAATGAATTGTTATTATAAAGAGTCTCATATAAAAGGTAAGAAGGGAGATAGCTTATACAAAATAACATCAATAGTATCATTTCATTTTCTCTTTGTTTTTTTAAAGTTTTTAGCATTTGTATAAATAAAAATATAATAAAAGTAGAAATAATGATTAATCCAACGATACCAAAGTCTGTTAATATTTCTAATATTATATTATGTGGAAAGTATTCTTTATATTTAGAATGAAAAAACATAGGCCCTTGACCAAAAATCGGTGCCTTTTTAATTTCTGCCAAAGACAAGCTCCACAAATTTGCTCTATCCATGTTTAATTCAAAATTTGAAATACTAAACCTAAACTGTTCTTTAGCTATTAAATACTTTTGATTGTCGTTCAGTATATCCTCAGATAGAATTTTTTCTGTTTCTTCTTGAGATTTATCCCATTTTGCAAAATACTTCTTAAAAGCTTGTTCTACAGTTTTTTCTGTATTATCTTCAGCGTCAATGATATTAAAATTAGATAATCTATACGAAGAGATTTGCACTGGCTCTTTTTGAACAACATCTTTTATTACAAATTTCACACCAGATTCACTGAAACGATAATAATCACCAATTAGAACAGCATAAATCGGTTTACCTTTATAAGCAGTACCAATTTCTTCAAATTTATTATTTAATATCGGAGCATCTTCATTAATATATAGCCATTCAGGATGAGCAAGTTTTAGCATAGATGCATCTACTTTAGCTATGTCATCCTGATAGAAAATAAATACGTCATCGTCTTTTTGCATTCCTGCTATATAGTCACCAATTGAATATACTCCAATAATTTTATTCGTATTAATATCATATACATTTGTTGTGTCAATAGTACAAGTCTCAAGCACTCTGGGCCTTTGTTGTACAAAATCTTTACCTATAAATCTGGTACCATTTTCATTAAAACAATAATAATTCCCTATTTCGACTGCTAAAATAAATTTTCCATTAAAAGCCTTGTCTATTATTTCAAATTTATTATTATAAATATCTTCTGATGCATTGATATAATAAGGCTTTGGAGCCTTATATATAAACTTATCAGCTTCAATTTTAATTATTTCATTATTAACAGAAATATTTATAAAATCGTCTAGGATTTCTCCCTCCACAATATCTCCAATTTGAATTTCACCGATTTTTTGTTTCGTGGTGGGGCTGTATAAATCAATATTTTCTTTCGCATAAAGTGCTTTTGGTTGTTTTGTTGCCTCTAATTCTTCAACATATTGTTTTAACGGGGTAAAATCCGTTTTAGTTTTTTTCTTTTTAACATCTAATGCAGCATTATTTGAAGGTCGTTCATTGGTTTCCCATAAAAAATTATCTGAAATAAAGTTCAGTCTTGAATTATTCAGCATTAAATGATTTGAAAGTAAATAAATTAAACCTAATGCTACAAGAATAATTAAAAATTGTTTCAGATAATTTTTATAATTTTTTCTATTAAGTAGAATTAGAGAAAAAAAGTTCACAACTGCCGTAAAAAATAGAGAAATAATGCCACTTCTTAAGCCCGTATAAAAAATGACAGTCATCAAAATACTAATAATAATTAACAGTTCAATTAATTTCTTTTTGCCTTTTAATACAGTTTTAGAAAATTCCTTTTCGAAAAATATTCCAATATAAATAAAAATTGCCGGTAAAAAGAACCAAGCAACATTACCATAAGTAAAATCGGGTAATTCTCCATTGGTATTTTTCGAAAAAAATTCTAAAAATATCAAATATAAAACACCCAAACTAAGATACACGTATCTAAGTTTGTAAAAAGTCCAAATCACTTTTTTTCTGACATCGGAATCCATAGCCATGATACCCGCCATTAGAGTCATAGGAAGTGGAAACATAATATAAAGAATAATATTTTTAATATTAAAATTGATTAAATTAGGTAAAATATAAACTAAATTAATGCAGATTAAAATTGCTAACATTTTATAAGTTTTAGAATTAATAACATATTTTAAAAAATAAATTGCTATTAATAAAATGCCGATTGAATAAATAATAGAGGAAATCACCGTAACATTTCCTTCATAGCCAACAAGCTTTAAAAGCATATTAAAAAATGAAAGATTGCTAAAGCTAAAGGTTAAGACAAAAAAGAGCAATGTTATTTTTTCAAAAACATTCTCTGTTTTTATTGTTTTTTGATCCATATTTCTTTACTCTCTATTAATGTATTTGCAACCAATTCAATCTCTTGATCAGTTAAATATGGATGCATCGGAATGCTCAATACTGTTTGACATAATTCTGATGTCTTTTTTGTTTGTCTAATCTCATTACCCAAATAAGCAAAGGCTTTTTGCTCAGTTAAAGGAATTGGATAATAAATCATGGTTGGAATATTTTCCCCTTTCAGTTGATTCTGAATTGCCTCTCTTTGTTCTGAAGAATCTAAAATCAAAGTAAATTGAGCATAACTAGATAAATAACCTTCTGATATTTGTGGGGTAATAAAATGTTTATCTAATATTTCTCGATATTTATCGGCAACTTTATTAACAGCTTCTAATTCATACTCTTTAAAAGCTTGGAATTTGACTTTCAAAACAGCTGCTTGTATTGTATCTAAACGTGAATTGATACCAATACGAACATTATCATATTTATAAGAACCTTTGCCGTGAACTTTGAGAGATTTTAATTTTTCAGCTAAATCATCATCATCTGTAAAAATAGCGCCTCCATCACCATAGCAACCAACTGGTTTAGCCGGAAAAAATGAAGTTGTTGCTGCATCAGCAAAACTACATGCTTTTTGGCCATTGATTTCTCCGCCAAATCCTTGTGCGCCATCTTCAAGTACGAGAAGGTTGTTTTCTTTTGCAATAGCTGTTATTTCAGGATAATTTGCAGGTAAACCAAATAAATCTACTGGTATAATTACTTTTGGTATTAATTTGCCTGCCTGTTGAACTTCTTTAATCGCTTTTCTTAAATCTTCAGGATCTAAATTGAAAGTTTCTTTTTCTACATCCACAAAAATTGGAGTTGCACCGCAAAAACTAACCACTTCTGCTGTAGCGAAAAAAGTAAAGTCAGGCACAAAAACAGCATCGCCTTCACCAATGTTCCAAGCCATTAAAACAAGTGACAAAGCATCTGTTCCATTGCCACAAGTAATACAATGCCTAGCTTTGACATATTCTGCCAATTCTTTTTCTAATTCATTAACTGGATTACCACCAATAAAATTGGCAGCTGTCATTGCATCAATAACAGATTTATCTATTTCTTTTTTTAATATTTGATATTGTTGTTTTAAATCTCTAAATTCCATACTCTGCTCTTTTCACTTCTTAACTTTTATCTTTTTTGCTTAAATTTTTATTTAGCAGGATTGCCGTAAACAATTGTATCATTTACAACATTTCTAATAACAACACTGCCTATGCCTACCAGACTGTTTTGGCCAATTTTTATTCGGTTTTTAATTTGAGAACCGATACCAATAAAACAATTATCTCCAATTTGAACAAATCCACCCATTTTTACATTGGCACAAATTGTCGAATTCTTAGAAATTTGGCAATCATGATGAATATGACAATTTGCATCAATTTGAGTATGTGCAAAAATTCTAGTATAGCCAGCCAAGCCTGCAGAAATAATCGTATGACTGCCAATGTAAGAATTTTTCTCAATTTCAACTTTACCTAAAGTTGGCATATTACTTAAATTTCCATCTACTTGTATGAGATTAAAAGCATCGGCTCCAATAACAGCCTGTTCCGCAATATGGACATTTTTTGAAATTTTCGAACGCCGAATAATCGTACCAGATCCTATAAACGTATCATCACCAATCTCACAGTCATGATCAATGAAAACAAAAGGTTCAATCGTAACATGGTTACCAATTTTTACATTTTCACCAATCTTGGCACCATTATCTAAAGTGGTATATATTCTGTTTCTATTTTTTTTGATTTGTTTATATTCTAAGTTTTTAGTGAATTGATAATATGCTAATTGTGGATTGTCTGAAAATTCAAAATGATGATTTTGTTGTAATTTTTCTGGCACTTCCAAACCATGTTCAGCAAAAATCAAACAATGATTAACATCATTAAGATACATCAATAATTTACCTGCTTTAGCTGATAAAAACATTGCTGTATTAGAAACGGGATCACCAATATATGAAACTGCTTTAATCGAATCCAAATAATTCATATCGCTTTATTTATCAAATCTTCCAACAAAATCTAAAGTTGAACATTCTTTTAACGGTAATTTTACAGTTTTGCCTGTTGCCGCAGATTTATAAATGGCTAAAACCAATTCTAAAGCATCTCTACCTGCTTTGCCATCTACATAAGGTTTATGATGATTTAGAATTGAATCAATCACATCAGCATATAAAGAATTATGCCCAAAACCATATACATTAGGTGGATTTTCATGGTATTTGGCTTTTACTTCGTTCGGATCATCAACATTGTCATTAAACAACCATTCTTCTATGACATTGACTGATTTACCACCAGCTTTAACTGTACCATCAGAGCCAAATATATATAAGGTTTCTTCTAGATTTTTAGGAAAAATATTTGTGGTTCCCTCAATCATGCCATAACTACCATTCGCAAATTTTATAATAGCCAAACCTAAATCTTCGGCCTCCAAATAATCATGATTGAGTTGATCTGTATATGCCATGACCTCAGTAATCTCATTTCCCATCATCCAACGTAACAAATCAATATTATGAATACATTGATTCATTAAGGCCCCTCCATCTTGAGCCCAAGTGCCACGCCAGTCTGCTTGATCATAGTATTGTTTTCCACGATTCCAACGAATATGTGCTGTTCCATGAAACAATTTTCCAAATCGTCCTGCTTCTATGGCTTCACGAATTTTAGATATGGATTTATTAAAACGATTTTGATGGCATGCGCAAAGTATCAAATCTTTTTCGTCTGCTAAAGCAATCATTTCATCTGCTTCTTTTAATGATAAAGCAATAGGTTTCTCTACAATGATATTAATATTATGATTTAAACAATAAAGAGCAATTTGACCATGTTTGCCGCTTTCTGTGCAAATGGCGATTAAATCAAGTTTTTCTTTATCTATCATTTCTTGATAATCCGTATATTGTTTTACATCTTTAAGTTGATATTTTTTTAATTTTTCAGTCATGTGTTCTGGCACAATATCACAAACAGCAATTAAATTTAATTTATTTTCTATAGCTGCTGCAAAATGATTATAAGAAATTCTACCGCAACCGATAATGGCATAATTTAACATATTTACCTCATTCATTTCGTTTTTATACTTCAATTTTTTTATATTACAGTAAATGAATATTTTCACGATTTTCTATATTAGCGAAAGCATTTCTTGTATCAAAAACAACTTGAGCATGATCTGTAATATCTTGATAATCAAATTGTGAGTTGGCTGATAATAATAGGATTAAATCATACTGTCCTAAATCTTTGGGCATTTCTGTCAATCCCTGATATATTTGATTTTTATGTTTGTACTCAGGAATTAAAGGATCAAAGAAAATCACATCAGCTTCTTTTTTCTTCAGTATTTCAATAACTTCTAAAGCAGGACTTTCACGGTAATCATCAATATCTGATTTATAAGACACACCAAGCACCAAGATTTTTGATCCTTTTAAGGATTTTTCAAATTCATTTAGAATTTCACCTGCTCTATCAACAGTATATTCGGGCATGCGATCATTAATTATCATAGAGGTTTCTATCATAGAAGTGTGAAAATCATATTCACGCGCTTTCCAAGTAAGATAATAAGGATCGAGTGGAATACAATGACCACCGAGGCCAGGGCCGGGATAAAAAGCTTGAAATCCATAGGGTTTCGTTTTCGCTGCATCAATGACTTCCCAAATGTTGATGTTCATGCGGTTACAAAGGACCGCAAGTTCATTAACAAGGCCTATATTAATATTTCGATATGTATTTTCCAGTATTTTTTCCATCTCAGCTACAGCAGGTGAACTAACGGTATATACCTCACTAGCTAAAACTGCAGAATAAACAGCGGCTATCACTTCTTTTGCATCATCGCCTATGGCACCAACTACCTTAGGCGTATTTTTAGTTTTATATTGTTTATTACCGGGATCTACTCTTTCAGGCGAGAAACCTAAATAAAAATCTTTTCCGCATTTTAAACCTGATCCTTTTTCTAGAATTGGCTTAATTAACTCCTCTGTTGTACCAGGATAGGTTGTAGATTCCAAAACAACAATTGATCCCTGTTTTAAATATTTTGAAATGCTCTCTGTAGAAGCTTTCAAATAACTAACATCAGGTTGTTGATAGGCATCTAAAGGTGTTGGTACACAAATAGCAATAAAATCTACATCTTTAACAAAAGAAAAATCCGAGGTCGCTCTTAGCATACCTGAATTTACAATTTCGGCTAAATCCTCATTGACAACATCACCAATGTAATTTTCACCTTCATTAACCATATCAACTTTATGTTTTTGAACGTCAAAACCGATTGTATGAAAACCAGCTTTCGCTTTTTCAACAGCTAATGGTAAACCAACATAACCAAGGCCAACAACGCCCATAGTTAAAGTTTTATTTTTTATTTTTTCCAATAATTTTTGTTTCATCTTATCTGATCCTCTTAAACCTATAGTTTTATCAAAAATAATTTCACTATGATTCAAATCGCTCTCCTTAAAGATAATTTTACTATCTAAATTTTAACTCTCATATTATAACTTAATAAAAATACTTAAAGGTATAAAATGATTTATAAACATATTATTAATCCTTTTTTAACAGATTAAACACTGTAAAAAAGATAATTCTCAAATCATTCCAAATATTAAACTTTTTCAAATATTGAATATTATATTCCATTTTTCTAGGAAGTACTTCTTCAATATATGTTTTTTCTATATTGTCGCTGTTTCCAATTATTTTTGCTTCATCTTTAAAATGAACACTGGCCTCTGACGTTACGCCAGCTGGCAATAATAAAGTAGCTAACATTTCTTCTGTATATTGTTCGACGTATTTAGGTACTTCTGGACGAGTGCCAACAAATGTCATCGTACCTAATAAAACATTTATTAATTGTGGTATTTCATCAAGTCTTATTTTACGAATAAAACTGCCGACTTTTGTTATTCTCGAGTCTTGTTCAGCAGTAATCTGAGTTCCTTTTTTTTCTGCATCGACTACCATCGTTCTAAATTTGAATATACGAAAGTTTTTTCCATATTGGGTTACTCTAATTTGTCTAAAAAAAACAGGACCTGGCGAATCTATCTTAATCGCTATAGATAAAATCAGAAATATAGGGGACAAAATGATTAAAAGAAGTAGCGCAAAAATAAAATCAAAAATTCGCTTCAAAATTAAACTCACTTTCTTTGAATTTAAGTATTCATAGTAAGGAGCTATCGTTTTTGTTTGCATGTTTTCTGGTAATTTATTCCAATCAGGTACCATCACAAATATTCTTTAACCGTTTCTATATTTTTTAATAATATACTATATCTGATGCCTGATAACATAGTATGTAGAGGTAAAGTATTTTTATTTATAGATATATATTATAAGCATTAGGATTATCTTTACTTTTAAATCCTAGGTTTTTATAAGCCATAAGTAATAGTAATGGCTTATAAGAAACATTGCAAAAAACACTTTTTTTCACCATATCTATTCTTAATTTTATATTAACTATTTTTTATATTATATTAGATAATACACTATAAATTTTCTAAAGTAAGACTCAATTTGATTAGATTAAGAAAAACTTAAATTCTTATAAAATTTTTAAGCTAAATGAATAAGAAATAAATTAAGCAAGTCATCTTTTGATTCAAAATGATATATCATAATGCTATTTAGGTAAAAATAAATTGCTTATACTTTTAAAAATGATATATTTAGGTGATAATTAGAGAATAACTTATATTATAGTTATCTATTAATATTAAATGTATTCTTTAAAAAAACACATTTGATATGTTAAGTGAGGAAACATGGACAATTCAAAACCCAAAAGAAGAATTACACCTAATAAATTTATTTTAATGGTTTATGATATTAGTTCTACAGTTATTGCTGTATTGATCTCTTTATTAATATTTTACGAAGGTCATATCACACCTGCAGCTATAGATATTTTTAAGCAAACTTGGTTTGTTTATCCTATAGTAGGTGCCATCATTTTTTATCTTATTGGCTTTTTTGATCAAATGTGGGCTTTTGCAAGTACGACTCAATATATGATGATTACTGCTGGAGCATTAGTACAAACCGTAGCCATGGTTTTAATTTTGCAATTGATGAATTTGCGATTTGCCTATGTTATTTATGTCTTATATTGGTTTCTTTTAACAATCATCCTATTATTTATTAGAGTCGTATTCCGTTGGTATCGCAGTCAACAAGTTAAAAAGAGGCAAAAGGCACAAACAGATGAAGCGACCAAAAACGTATTAATTGTAGGTGCAGGTCAAGCAGGTTTTCAAATTATTTCCGAATTACAAAATCGTCAAGTCATCCGAAAGCCTATTGCTATTGTTGATGATAACCCTTTAACTCATACTTATAAGAATCTTGGCGTACCTGTTTTAGGTGATCGTTATAGCATTCCTCATTTAGTAAAAGACTTAAAAATAGATGAAATTATTTTAGCCCTTCCTAGTGCACCGCGCTCGGAGATTAGAGAAATTATTGAAATTGCTCGTAATACATCAGCTAAAGTTCTTATGCTGCCATATTTTGCTGGCGCTTTGAACGAAGATTATTCGGCTAAATTAAGTGATATTCGAGAAATAAATATTGAAGACTTATTAGGCCGTGAACCTATTAAATTAGAAATGGATGGCATTGCCGCTTATTTAAAAGGAAAATCCGTATTGGTTACTGGTGGTGGTGGTTCTATTGGATCGGAATTAGCACGACAAATTGCTAAGTTCAAGCCAGGTATTTTAGTTTTATTTGATATATATGAAAATAATGTTTATGAATTACAACAAGAATTAAAAGCTAAATATGGTGATTCTTTAAATTTAATTGTTCAAATCGGTTCTGTACGTGATAAATCACGTATTGAACAAATATTTGCTCAATGGCATCCTAATGTTATATTCCATGCAGCAGCACATAAACATGTTCCTTTAATGGAAGATAGTCCCGAAGATGCCGTCAAAAATAATTTATTAGGTACTTCTTATGTAGCTGAAATAGCTGGCAAATATCATGCTGAAAAAATGGTTTTAATTTCAACAGATAAAGCCGTTAATCCAACCAATGTTATGGGTTCAACGAAACGTCTTTGTGAAATGGTAATGTTAGCTGCTAATCAAAAGTACCCTAATACATGTTATGCTGCGGTTCGTTTTGGGAATGTTTTAGGTTCCAGTGGTTCTGTCATTCCTCTTTTTGAAAAACAAATTAAAGAACAACATCGTGTTACTGTTACACATCCTGATATCAAGCGTTACTTTATGACCATACCTGAAGCATCTAGGCTAGTTTTACAAGCTGGTTCTTATGCCAATCATGGTGAAATATTTGTTTTAGATATGGGCGAGCCAGTCAAAATTCTTGATTTAGCAAAAGAATTAATTCGTCTATCTGGATATGAACCAGATGTTGATATCCCTATTGATTATATTGGTTTAAGACCAGGCGAAAAAATGTTTGAAGAATTGTATTTGGATAAAGAGCATTTAGATAAAACGGCTCATTCAAAGATTTTCACTTTACAGCAAAATCATGAAGTTAAATCGCTGAAAAAAGAAATCAATACTTTATTAAATCTAATACATATTCGCTCGCCAAAATTAAACAAAAAGGTAAATACATTATTAAATGATACTGTTTCACTTATTGGTGAGGAAAATCCATATAAACAAAAATAACGATAAAATGATATTAAATCTATCAGGCAATTAGGCTATTGAGCACATCCAATAACTGTTTCGTTAATTCTTTATAATCATGATTTTGTGCAAGCAAGTAAGCATTTTCACCCATTTGATCTCTATCTTCTTGTGAGAGATTAGTGAATTGCTTAATTGCTTCATAGATTTCTTTTTCATTTTGATTATTTATTTGAATGCCACAATGATATTTATTGATTATTGAATCATGTTCTTGTATTGTTGATAAAATCGGCTTTTTTACGGCTGCATATTCAAATAATTTATTTTGACTAATTCCATATTTATTTAAATCAACTTGCTTCGAATGTAATAAGGTAATATCTGCTCTAGATAAAACAGAAGCAATATATTTTTTTTGGATTCTGCCTTTGAAATAAATATTATTTAATTGATATTCTTTTGATAAATTTTCTAGATTTTCTCTTTCAGGCCCATCCCCAAATATAAAGAAACGAACATTAGGTAAATTCATTTGACACAGTTTTGCCGTTTCCACAATCATTTGCAATTGATAAATGTGGCGAACCGAGCCTGTATATACAATTTTCAAATAATTAGGATTATCTAAATCTTCATCTTCTAAATAAAAGTTTTGTTTATTTGATTCAAACTCTGCTAAATCAATGCCATTGTTAATTTGAGTAACTTTGTTTAAATCAATTTGATTATCCCAGCCCTGATCAATAATATATTGTTTTCCTCCAGACATTGTAAAAATAAGACGATTTGTATTTTTATACAACCATTTTTCTAATTGATACAATATTTTAATTATCGGATTATTATTGCTGATATGATTAAAGTTAACGATAGAAAGAGGCCATAAATCTCTGACCTCCATGGCACAAGGTATCTTGTTTTTTTTGGCATAGCGTATTACCGTATAACAAGCAAAAGGTGTAGGTGACGATAAATATATAACGTCTGGCTTCTCCCCTTTTTTATTTAATTCCTTAATAACCTTCACAACATTGATTGGAAATTGCATCATATTAAAAATTCGACGCCAATTATTTTTTGAATAGCTTATTGTTCTGACAAAAGAATACGGAACACCATCAACATCTTTCTCCGTCATCAATTGACCTTGTTCTCTAAAATTAAGATCAGAATTATGTATTTGGCTTGCAGATAGGATACGAACATCATGTCCTTCTGCTCTCAAATTTTTAGAAAAATAATAATGACGAACTAATCCCCCTAAGCTCGGTGGTGTAGCATAATGATTAACAATAAAAATATTCAATGTATTTTCTCCTCAATTATGTTTTGATTAGTAGAATAAGTTACGCTTTTGATACTAATATCATAAACGATAACAAATAATAATAATATGCTAAAATAACAAGCAAAACAATTCAAAAATAGTGAAGAGCTTAATCTATTAAACAGTATTTTACTTTTCACTTAATCAATATAAACAAGAATAAAAACAGATGGGATTATTTATGACAGAAAAATTATATGGTTTTAAAAAGATAGATTCGCAATATATAAAAGAATTAGATGCCGAGGCCTTTATTTATCAACATGAAAGGCTTGGTGCAAAATTATTACACATCCCAAATCATGATAATAATAAAGTTTTTACAATTGAATTTGTAACCTTACCAAAAGATGATACCGGCGTCGCTCATATCTTGGAACATTCTGTTTTGGCCGGCTCTGAAAAATTTCCTTTAAAAGAGCCTTTTGTTAATCTATTAAAAAGTTCTTTGAATACTTTTTTAAATGCCATGACGATGTCAGACAAAACAATATATCCTTTAGCTAGTTTAAACGAAAAAGATTTTCTTAATATACTCGATGTTTATTTAGACGCTGTTTTTTCTCCCAATATTAAATATGATCCGCTTATTTTGAAGCAAGAAGGCTGGCGTATCGAGCAATTTTCAGCAGATGAAGATCCCGTTTTTAATGGTGTTGTCTATAATGAAATGAAAGGCGCTTTAGCTTCTCCAGACGAAAAACTCAATTTATTATCAAGCAAACTTTTATTTGATAATACTTATCAATATGAATCTGGTGGCGATCCCAGATCTATAATCGATTTAACCGAAAAAGATTTTTTGGATTTTTATGATGCTAATTATCATCCAAGCAACTGTTATATTTATCTTTATGGTGATATGCCTGCCGAACCCGTTTTTAAAGCTTTAGAAGAAAAATTTAAAAATTATGAACCTCGATTTGATTTACCTCAAAATATTTCTACTAGCAAATTAAAACAACCCCAATATTTAGAATCAACTTATGCTGGAGCAGACGATGATTTAAATTATGCTCAAATTCAACTTGTTTATCCTAAAAATAAAGCAGAAGAAACATCAGAAAACGAATATGCTTTACAGATTGCTATTAATGCTTTGTTTAATTTAGAATCCTCTATTATTAGACAAAATATTGTTGAAAAAGGCATTGCTCAAGATATTTATGCTTATTCCAATTCCAATACTTTTGATTTGGATTTATCGATTGTTTTAGTTGGTGTTCAATCTGATATTAAACCTGAAGAGTTAGAAAGAATTGTCTGGCAGGAGCTAAGCGACGCCTTAAAAGATAATCAAAAATCAGGCTATTTAGCATCTTTAAACAGCCTATCCTTTGCTTTGCGAGAAGGCGATAGTCAATCCTTACCGCTTGGTTTGATTCATGGTTTAAATGCTCTTATTCAATGGCCTTATGGTATTAGTCCTTATGAATCTTTATCTTATGAAGAAATTCTGAAAAATTTGGCCAAACGTATCGAGGAAAATTCTATCAGTCTTTTATTAGAAGAATATGTAATTCATAATCCACATCGTGCCACCGTTTTAATTAAGCCGGATGAAAAGGTAGCAAATGAAGCTTTAATAATAGAAAACAATAAACTAAGAGCCATGTATGATTCACTTAATTCTCAAGAAAAAGAAAAAAATATTGAGATGAATCTGGCTTTACGTCAAAAACAAGAAACCCCTGATTCTAAAGAAGCTTTAGCCTCTTTACCGGTTCTAGCAATTTCAGATTTAGAAGAATCGAAATCTTTTCAAGTGGTTTTAGAAGATGAACTGCAAGCATCCGATGGCAAAATTTTCCCAGTTATCACTTATATGGGTAAAAGTCGAGGTATCAGTTATCTCAATTATCAATTTGATTTAAATGAGATTTCACAAGCCGAATTATTTGATTTAAGTCTTTTCCAAATTTTATTAGGGATGGTCAAGACGGAACATTATTCTTATCCTGATTTAACGAATGCTATTTTATCTCGAACGGGTGGTATTTCGAGCAGTCTCGTTTACAATCAAAATAAAAAATATTTTAATATTCGAACTAAAGTTTTAGAAAATCAAATCGAACAAGGCATTGATTTAATTGAAGAAATTCTTTTACGTAGTGATTTTCTTAATTCTAAAGATCGTGTTTATCAATTGCTATATATGATTTTCTCTCGTTTTCAAATGAGTTTAGCAGACAATGGTATGGATATTGCCAAAAAACGCTTAGCTTCTTATTTTAATGATCAAGGCATGTTTAATGAAGTGACTTCTGGTATCATTTTTTATCAGAATTTGAAACAACTCTTACAAACTTGGGATCAGGTCGGAGATGATTTCATTGAAAAATTACAAAATATGTCTAATCGTATTTTCAAGCAAAATTATTTTAGCCTATTCTATGCTGGTGAGAATGATCTATATGAAAAAGTTAAAACTCCTTTACTTCATTCTTTAGAAACTTTCCCTTTTTCTGAAAAGCTAGTTCCTGCCGAAATTTGGAACTTTGATTTAATTAATAAAAAAGAGGCTTTCATTATTCCTGCTGAAATTCAATATAATTTGTCTGGTTACAATTTAAAAAATTTAATTTCTGATTGGAAATTTGATGGTAGAATTCACGTTTTGAGGCAGATATTAAATACAGATTATTTATGGTCACAGGTGCGTGTACGTGGTGGAGCATATGGTGCTGGTTTTAGCATTGAGCGCAATGGCAATTTATTTTGTTCTAGCTATCGCGATCCTCAATGTAACAAGACTTTCCAAGCTTACAAAAACATTCCTGCCTATTTAAGGAATTTAAATATTGATTCTGAAGAATGGACTTCTTACATCATTGGTACTTTTGCTGCTTTAGATCAGCCGCTTTCTTTTCCTGCAGAAGCTAGAAGAGCTAGGATTTGGTATGATCAAAATATTAATTCCGAACAATTACAAAATGAGCGTAATCAAGCTTTAAATGCTACACTTGAGGATATTAAGTCTTTTGCAGATATAATTGAAAAGGCCTTAGAACCTGAATATTATTGCAGTTTAGGCAGTGAAAATAAATTAAAACAGGATCAAGCCTTGTTTAAAGATCTTAAAGTTTTAGAATAAATATATAAATATATTAGATTTGACTAAGCTCATTATTTTCGTCAT
>DIRM01000047.1:0-13970 GCA_002427545.1 Mageeibacillus sp. UBA5436
AAGAGGATTATTACCAACATTATCTGATGATCAATACACAGAAATACGTTCTTTTTATTCATTAAAAGGTTTATGGCAAGAAGTATTGTCTCAAAAAGAAATTAAGCCTTTTGAAAGTCCAGATCCTCATTTATCCAAGCAAGAATTGCTAGGTGGAGGCAGAGATTTATTGCCAGGTATAGTTACAATGGCAAATCAAGGAGTTTTATTTATGGAAGATTTAAATCTATTTAAAACAGAATTAATCCAATCATTAAAAAAACCGATGTCTACTCATTTTGTACAAATAGGAGCTCATAAAAATCAACAATTATACCCTGCAAATTTCTTGCTAATGGCAACGATGCAACCTTGTCCCTGCGGATATTATTTTGAAGAAGATAAACGTTGTATATGTAAAAATAATGAAATTATAAATTATAAGAAAAAAATAATAAATACTATATTAAACCAATTCCAAGTAGAAATTATATTAAAAGAATATCCACGTGCAAAAATTGGAAATCATATATTTAGGGATAATTTAAAATTAGAAGAAGCGAAAAAAATCGAAGAACGTATATTTGTAGCCAGAAGCTTGCAAGCCTCTAGATGCCAAGCGTTTAATATAAAAACATCCTATAATTCTCAAATCAAATCACCAGATTTGATAGATTTATTCCGGCTTTCTCAAAAAACTTTGAATCAATTTGAACAAGAGTTAAAGGCACAATTCTTGACGAATGATTTTTATCAAAATTTAATCCGAGTTGCTAGAACAATTGCTGATTTAAGTAATAAAACCGATATCAATATAGAACATTTACAAGAGGCCTTTACAGTAAGAATAAAGCCCGATCTATACTAATGAATAATCTTAGTCATTCTCATTAATATAAATAAAAATTGTATGAATTAAGGATAAAGCAATGGCGTATTTATTTAATCAAAGCTGGCGTACATTATTAGATTTTTTTGATAAAAATAAAATGTCGCGTTTAAGTCAACAAAATTGGCTGCAGAAATTTGCTTCCACTGAAGAAATGTTTAAGTTAGTTAAAAAATCAGATTTGAAAAAATATCCTCTAGAGGTTTCTAATGATAAGAAAAAAATTCGTGTCATAACTCTTTTAGATAAAGACTATCCTCAACTTTTGCAACAAATTGAAAATCCTCCTGTTTTTATTTATTTGCTTGGCAAAGATCTAAATTATCGAGAAAATTTAACGATTAGTGTTATTGGATCAAGACATCCCACAGCATATGGTGAAAAAGTTACAAATCTAATTATTGATTATTTTACGCATCCTGATATTACTATTATTAGTGGTATGGCAATAGGTATTGATTCCATAGCTCAAAAAAGAGCCTTGCAAAAGAACATGAATTCCATAGCTGTATTAGGTTCAGGTCCAGATGTTTGTTATCCTAAATCAGAATATAGACTTTATCAAGATTTAATTGAAAAAGGTAGTATCATCAGTGAATATCCTCCAGGTACACAGCCTTTGCGTTATCACTTTCCTATGCGTAATCGCATTATTAGCGGCCTATCTAAACAATTAATTGTTTCTGAAGCGGGGCGAAAAAGTGGCACAATGTTTACGGCACAATCGGCTTTAGAACAGGGTAGAGATGTTTATGCTATTCCAGGCTCAATTTTTATGAAGGAAAGTCAAGGATGTCATCAATTAATTAATGATGGGGCAAAAATAATAATGAATTTAGAAGATATGAGTCAGATATCTCAAGAGATTCTTCATTCACTTGGGCAGGAGGATTTATTAATGATTCATTTGATCAATCAATTTCGTCCAGATTTTGATCAATTACAAAAATTAACAAAGTATTCAATTTCAAATATTTTAATAAGATTAGGAAAATTAGAAAGTTTAACCTTGATTGAACAAAAAAATGGTAATTATTATTTAACTCAAAATGGTTTTAATTATATTAAACATTAATAAACTTTAAAAATATAGATCAACACAATTAAACAATCTTTTGACAGGCTTTGAATTATCTTGTATATATGTTAAATGAAATCAAAAAAGTGAGGCAAGCATGGGAAAAACACTGGTTGTAGTTGAATCTCCAGCAAAAGCAAAAACAATAGGACGTTATTTAGGTCCGCAATATAAAGTAACAGCATCAGTAGGTCACATTAGAGATTTACCAGCATCATCCATTGGTGTTGATGTTAAGAATGATTTCAAACCTCGTTATATTACGATGCGAGGCAAAGAAAAAGTGATTAAAGAAATCAAACAATTAAAAGAGGACAGTGACCAAGTTTTACTCGCAACTGACCCGGATAGGGAAGGTGAAGCAATAGCTTGGCATTTAGCTCAAACTTTAAAAATGGATGAAAATTCAAATTGTCGAATTTCTTTTAATGAAATCACAAAGAATTCGGTGCAAGAATCTTTAGAAAATCCGCATCCAATTGATATGGATTTGGTCAATGCTCAACAAGCAAGAAGAATTTTAGATCGCTTAGTAGGTTATGAACTGAGTCCTTTATTATGGAAAAAAATCAGAAAAGGATTATCCGCTGGCCGTGTACAAAGTGTTACCACAAAAATAATTGTGGATAGAGAAAGAGAAATAAAAGCTTTTAAACCAGAAGAATATTGGCTTTTAACTGCTTATCTAAAAAAGCAAAAAACAGATCCAGCTTTTCGTGTGCGCTATCATGGCGATAAGATTTCTGGAAAAATAAAAAAAATCAAATTAAATAATGAAGATCGAGTTAATGAATTAATATTAGATCTTAAAGATGCAAAATATATTGTTGATAAGATAACAAAAAAAGTCTCTAAAAGAGCATCAAAACCGCCTTATACGACATCTACTTTACAGCAAGAGGCATCAAGAAAATTGGGATTTAGCTCATCCAGAACGATGCGTATTGCGCAGCAATTATATGAAGGTGTTAATTTGAGCAGTTCTGGTCAAACTTCATTAATTACCTATTTAAGAACGGATTCAGTCAGAATTTCACCAGAAGCTATTACATCTGCTAGAAATTATATAAAGAATACTTTTGGTACAGAATATTTGCCTGAAAAGGCACGTTATTTTAAAAATAAAAAAGATGCACAAAATGCACATGAATGTATTAGACCGACTCATTTTGATTTAAGTCCAATAAAAATAAAGGAACAATTAAGCAATGAGCAGTTTCGTTTATATCAATTAATATGGAACAAATTTATCGCTTCACAAATGGCTGCAGCTGTTTATGATACGGTTGCTGCAGACATCAATGCCAATGATCATATTTTTAAAGCGCGTGGGGAGAATTTGAAATTTCCTGGTTGGCTAAAACAATATGGTATTGAAGTTGAAGATCAAAAAGAAGATTCGGATGAACTTGATAAAGAACAATTACCCGATTTAGCTAAAAATGATGAACTTTTATTTGAGAGACTTGAACCGGAACAAAAATTTACAACCCCACCACCGAGATATACAGAAGCTAGTTTGATTCGCGTTTTAGAAGAACTTGGCATTGGTAGACCGTCTACCTATGCACCAACGGTGTACACTATTTTAGCTAGAAAATATGTTGAAAAAGATGGACGTTCTTTATATCCGACCGAATTAGGCTTTTTAGTAACAGAACTTTTAGAGGAAAATTTTACTCGAATTGTCGAAACAGATTTTACCGCTAATATGGAAGAACAACTCGATGATGTAGAAGAAGGAAAAAAGAATTGGATAGAATTATTAAAACAATTCTATCCCGATTTTCATCAATCTGTTTTAGAAGCAGAAAAGACTATAGAAAAAGTCGAAATACCAGAAGTACCGATTAATGAAAAATGTCCAGAATGCAATGAAGGTGATTTGATTATAAAAGAAGGACGTTATGGTAAATTCATTGCCTGTAATCGTTATCCAGATTGTAAATATACGAGACCTATTGAAATTGTGGTAGAAGATGGAAAATGTCCAAAATGTGGTTCGGGAATTTTGGAGAAAACAACAAAAAAAAGAAGATCCTCTAAATTTTATGTTTGTGATAAAAAGATAGATCCCAATTGTGATTTTATTAGCTGGGATATACCACTTGATAAAAAATGTGATATTTGTGGTTCTTATAAAGTTAAAAAGAAATTTCGTGGTAGATTTTATGAAAAATGCAGTAATCCAGACTGCGAAAGTAATCAAAGAAAAAAAACTGATTCAAAAACTAAATCTGGCTCGGATATTTCAAAAAAGAGTAAAAAGATCGATATAAAAGAATCCTCTCAAGAGACAAAAGAATGAAAAACATTTATGTGATTGGAGCTGGTTTGGCTGGCTCAGAAGCCGCTTTTCAAATTGCTGAAGCTGGTTTACCGGTTACATTGTACGAAATGAAACCGCAAAAATATTCTCCTGCTCATCATTCTCCTTATTTTGCTGAATTAGTTTGCAGCAATTCTTTACGTTCAAACTTATTAGAGAATGCAGTTGGTGTACTTAAACAAGAATTACGTTATCAAAAATCTTTAATTATGGCTTCTGCGGACATGCATCATGTTCCTGCAGGCGGTGCATTGGCAGTGGATAGAGATGGGTTTGCTAATACAATTACAGAAACTTTAAAGAATCATCCTCTCATAACAGTTAAAAATGAAGAAATAAAAAATCTAAATAAATTTAATCTACAAGAGGATTATGTTTTAATTGCAACTGGGCCTTTGACTTCAGAGGATCTATTTCAAGCATTAAAATCTTTTTTAGATGAAGAAGATCTTTATTTTTTTGATGCTGTGGCACCTATTATAGAATCAGAAAGTATCGATTCGAACATTACTTTTCGTGCTTCACGTTATGATAAAGGAGAAGGAGAATATATTAATTGTCCTTTTTCCAAAGAAGAATATGAACAATTTTATGAAGAATTAGTTCATGCGGAAACTGTACCCATTAATGAAGTTGATGATTTAAAATTATTTCAAGGCTGCATGCCAATTGAGGAAATTGCAAGGCAAGGAAAAGAAACTTTATTATTTGGACCATTAAAACCAGTAGGTTTAATTGATCCTCGTACCGGCAAACAACCTTATGCAGTAGTTCAATTGAGACAAGATAATCATGCTGCTTCGCTTTTTAACTTAGTTGGTTTTCAAACGCGTTTAAAATGGAATGAACAAAAACGTGTTTTCCATTTGATACCAGGATTAGAAAATGCTGTTTTTGAGCGATATGGAGTAATGCATCGAAATACTTATATTAATTCTCCCAATCATTTGAACCTAGGTTATCAACATAAAGTCTATGAACACCTTTATTTTGCTGGTCAAATTACTGGTGTTGAAGGTTATGTTGAATCTGTTGGTTCTGGTTTAGTTGCTGCAAAAACTTTGATTAATCATATTAAACAAGAAAAACAACAAAATTATACTGAACAACTTTACTTAAATCCAGAAACCATGCTGGGTGGTTTAGCCCATTATGTCATATCAGCTGATAGTAATCATTTTCAACCTATGAATGCAAATTTTGGCTTAGTACCTGAATTGAAAAGCTCAGAAAGAAATCTTTTAAAGCAAAAATTTAAAATAGAAGAAAAAGGTAGAAGAGGTAGACGTTTAGTTTATTCTTATCGTGCTTTAAGTCATTATCCAGAATGGATGTCTGAGAATAATTATAAATTTGAAAATCAAATAAATGAAATAGAACCGAGATAAATAATGAAAAAAAGTGATTTTTATTATGATTTGCCACATGAATTAATTGCACAACATCCAAGTGAAAAAAGAGATTTAAGTCGTTTAATGGTTTTAAAACCAGACCATACTATTGAAGACAAAATATTTCACGATATTGTCGATTATCTTAATCCAGGGGATTGTTTAGTTATTAATAATACTAAAGTAATTCCAGCTAGATTATTAGGCCATAGAAAAGATACAGGTTCTCCTGTCGAGTTTTTATTATTAAAGGAATTACCAGAAAAAAAATACGAAGTTATGGTTAGGCCTGGAAAAAAATGTAAAGTAGGTCATACAATTGAATTTTTAAAAGATACCCTAGAGGCAGATATTATTGAAGTCTGCGCTAATGGTAATCGAATCGTTCAATATAAATATGAAGGCATTTGGCAAGAAATTCTGGCTAATTTAGGCGAAATGCCATTACCGCCCTATATAACCGAAAAGTTAGAAGATAAAAACCGTTATCAAACGATATATGCTAAATATGATGGTTCTGCGGCAGCTCCAACAGCTGGTTTACATTTTACTCAAGAATTATTGCAACAAATCAAACAAAAAGGCATTGAAATTGCAGAAATAACTTTACATGTAGGGATTGGCACATTCAGACCTGTAAAAGAAGAGAATATAGAAGAGCATTTTATGCATTCTGAATTTTATCATATTGATCAAGAAACAGCAGAATTAATTAATCAATGTAAAGCTAATCATGGTAGAATTATAGCTGTTGGGACTACAAGCTGCCGCGTATTAGAAACAGTAGCTGATCCCAAAACAGGTTTATTAAAAGCTAGCCAAGGAAATACAGATATATTTATTTATCCAGGTTATAAATTTAAAATTTTAGATGGTCTTATTACAAATTTTCATTTGCCAGAATCAACTTTATTAATGCTGGTTTCAGCATTGTATGGAAAAGAAAGTATTTTAAAAGCCTATCAACACGCTATACAAGAGAATTATCGCTTTTTTAGTTTTGGTGATGCCATGTTTATCATGCCATAAAGAACATAAACAAAAATATGAGAAAAACATTAAAGAATTGAGGATAAATTGAACGCTGTAAATTTTGAATTAAAACATATATGTAAGCAAACAGGTGCCCGTTATGGAATTTTGCATACTCCACACGGTGATATTGAAACTCCGATTTTTATGCCAGTAGGGACACAGGCATCCGTTAAAGGTTTGTCACCTGAAGAGTTAAAGTCTATGCAAGCAACCATCATACTCTCCAATACCTATCATTTATGGATGCGACCTGGAGAAGAAATTATTCGAGAAGCAGGCGGATTGCATCAATTTATGAATTGGGATCGACCTATTCTGACTGATAGTGGTGGTTTTCAAGTGTTTAGTTTAGCTGGCGTTAGAAAAATTACAGAAGAAGGAGTTCATTTTCACTCGCATATTGATGGTAGCAAACATTTTCTAACTCCGGAAAAAGCCATTCAAATTCAAGAGGCTTTAGGCTCAGATATCATGATGCAATTAGACGAATGCATACCTTATCCAGCAGATAGAGATTATACTAAAAATTCTTTAGAAAGAACCACACGTTGGTTAGAGCGCTGTCTCAATGAACAACATTATCCAGAAAAACAATCAATTTTTGGAATTATTCAAGGCGGAATGTTTGCTGATTTAAGAGAGCAGAGTGCAAAAGAAATTATTGCTTTTGATACACCAGGTATTGCTATTGGTGGTCTTTCAGTAGGAGAATCAAGAGAATTAATGTTGGAAATGTTAGATGTATTAAGGCCACTTTTACCTGAGAACAAACCGCATTATTTGATGGGTGTCGGTACTCCGGATTATCTATTTGAAGGTGTATTACGAGGTATTGATATGTTTGATTGTGTTTGGCCAACTAGACTTGGTAGAAATGGCGCAGCTGTTACATCAATTGGACAAGTGACTGTCAGAAATGCAAAATATGCAAGAGATTTTACTCCTCTGGATCCTAATTGTGATTGTTATACTTGTCAAAATTATTCGAAAGCCTATATTAGACATTTGATAAAAGCAGATGAAATGTTTGGTTTACGCTTAACCTCTTATCACAATCTCTATTTTTTAATTTCTTTAATGCATAAAATACGGGAAGCTATTCAAAATGATTGCTTAGGTGATTTTTATCAAGATTTTAAAAAAATGTTTGATTCTGATAGGAGATAATGGTAATATTTTAAGACTGCTTAAGAATTTCTCAAAAAGGAGATTATAATGATTCAAAATCTTTCATACATAACTGTTCTAGAAGTAGCACAGTCAACAACTGGTACTAATAGTACAAACACACTTCTTTCTTTATTACCAATGGTTGCTATTTTTGCTTTGATGTATCTTTTAATGATTCGTCCACAGAAAAAGGAAGAAAAACGAACGCAAGAAAAAATCAATGCTATGCGTATCGGAGATCAAATTGTAACGATTGGCGGAATTGTAGGAAAAATTGTTAATATATCAGATGATGAAATTACAATTGCAAGTTCAGTTGCTAATACAATGATGACTTTCAAAAAGCAAGCTGTCAGCACGGTCATTCAATCTGAAGAAAACAAAGAATTAGCGAAAAAGGAAAAACTCGAAGCAGGCGAGCCTGAAAAGAAGAGTTTCTTTGACAAATTCAAGAAAAAAGACAAACATGATGATATAGAATAATTTTAAATTATTTTTTATTTTTAGTGGAAATTCCCTCTTTATGTCGTACTAGTTAATTACGCGCATTGAGAGGGTTTTTTATGGCAGGATATATTCCACAAGAAATTATTGATCGAATTATTGAACAAACAGACATTGTTCAAGTTGTTGAGCAATATGTTAAATTAGGCAAAAAAACAGGCCTGAATTATTTTGGCTTATGTCCATTTCATGCCGAAACAAAACCATCTTTTAGTGTGACTCCTAATAAACAAATGTTTTATTGTTATAGCTGTCAAAGAGGCGGTAATGTCATTAATTTTATACAAGAAATAGAAAATATATCTTTCCCTGAAGCTGTTCGTTTTTTAGCAAAAATGCAAGGTATAGAAATTCCAGATACGAATTATTCTAATAATCAGAATCGTGAAGAACGTGTTATACAACAAAATATTTTATTAGAAGCCGCTCGTTTTTTCTATCGAGCTTTAGAAAGCTCTCCTGGTCAAAAAGCTAAACAATATATGAAAAATCGCGGATATTCAAACGAAACCTTAATTCGTTTTGGTATTGGTTATGCGGATGAAAAATGGGATAGCTTATCGAATCATTTATTGGAACAAGGATTTACTGAGGAGGATTTGATTAATTCAGGTATTATTCGACGTAGTAGTCACAATAATCTAATTGATTTATTCCGAAATAGAGTTATTATTCCGATTTTTCCAAGTCATGGTAAATATATTATTGCTTTCGGGGGACGAACTTTGGACGATGAAACTGGTCCTAAATATTTAAATTCACCTGAAACTTTACTGTATCATAAGGGAAGCAATTTATTTGGATTAAATTTAGTCAGACAATTAAGACCCATACCAGATACCATTTTATTAACGGAAGGCTATATGGATACAATAGCTTTGCATCAAGCTGGTTATACAAATGCTGTTGCAGGACTTGGTACTGCCTTAACAGAAAATCAGGCAAAATTATTGGAACGTTATGCTAAAACAATAATTATAGCTTATGATTCTGATTCAGCAGGTATTAAAGCCACTTTAAAAGCCATCCAAATGTTTCAATTCTTGAAAATTGAAATTAAAGTATTGAATTTTGGCGAAGCGAAAGACCCTGACAATTATATTAAAGTTAACGGGAAATCACGTTTTGATGCTTTGATTAAAGAAGCACCTTCTGCACTGGATTTTAGAATTTCCTTAGCGAAGACTGATGCAATTAATCAACAAGGTGATTTGGATATTAATCTTTATGCTTCTTCAGTTTGTAAGATTTTAGCTGAATTAGATAGTGCCATTTTAATTGAACTATATGCCAAACGCTTGGCCGCTGAAATACATATTTCAGATAAAACCATATTACAAGATATAGAAAGATATAAAAATAATTCACAAGAAAAGAATACAATACCGGTTTTTAATTATTCTGAAAAGCAAAATATTGAAAATGGAATAGATGCAAAAAATATATCTGAAAACTATGATTATGAATTATTATTTTTAGTTTTATTAGCATCTTTTCCGGAAATATATTCAAAAATAAAAAATCGTTATCATAGTTATTTGTTTTCTCATCCTGTTTTGCGAAAATTAGCAGAAAAAACAGAAATAGCTATTCAAAATAATCAGATGACAACGCAAGAATTATTAAAATGGAGTCAAGAAAATGATGCTAAAGAAGAAAATCCCAAGATTTCTTCAGATTTAATGAAAGTCATATTTACGTTTGAAGATAAAAAAATTACAGTTACAGAAAAGATTTATTCGGATATTTTGCGTAAATTAGAATTAAATTATGCTAAAAATAAAAAAAATGAAATATTAATTACTTTAAAAGATAAAACTTTATCTCAAGAAAATAAAAATCAATTATTAGAAGAATTAGCAAAAATTACTAAACTATTTAAATAAATAAAGGAGAAAAGCATGGCTGAAAAAATGAAAAATCAAGAAAATGATGAAAATGAAATTAAGGATAATCAGGTTGAAGCGAATAAAGATACGAAAAGTAAGGGTAAAGAGAAAAATAGCGAAAACAAATCCCCTAAAAGTGTAAAAAAAGTGAAAACATCAAAAAATGATGAAAATAAGGTAAAAGACACAAAAAAATCGAAAGCTAAAACAACTGATAATAAAGAAAAATCTAAAACTGGTAAAAAAGCAGAAGATAAAAATAAAAAAGCAGAGAAGGAATCAAATTCACAAAATATTGAACTTAGTCCAGACGATACACAAGCAGAGAGAGCAATCAAGGTCTTAATACGCCGCTCTGGTCGTCATGAAAATAAAATAAAGCAACAAGATGTCATCGATTATTTAGAGACAATCAAATTAGACGAAGAATATATTGATGAAGTAATGGAAGGTCTTTTAACTGCTGGGGTCGAAGTTTACGATGATACAGAGGAAGAAGATGACGAAGATGATGAAAAAAAGGGGCGTATATTTAATGATGCCGTAATCGTAGATGATCCGGTTAGAATGTATTTAAAAGAAATCGGCAGAGTTGATTTATTGACAGCAGATCAAGAAAAAGAATTAGCCGCTCGAATGGAAATGGGTGATGAACAAGCCAAAGATCACTTGACTACCGCTAACTTGCGTTTGGTCGTTAGTATTGCCAAGCGCTATACAGGACGCGGTTTGTCTTTTTTAGATTTAATTCAAGAAGGAAATCTAGGCTTGATAAAAGCTGTAGATAAATTTGATTATCGTAAAGGATTTAAATTTTCTACTTATGCTACTTGGTGGATTAGACAAGCGATTACTAGGGCGATCGCTGACCAAGCTAGAACCATTCGTATTCCTGTTCATATGGTTGAAACAATAAATAAAATGATTCGTATTCAAAGACAATTATTGCAAAAATTAGGTCGTGAACCAGAACCTGAAGAAATTGCAAAAGAAATGGATGTTACCGTCGATAAGGTTCGAGAAATTATGAAAATTTCACAAGAACCCGTTTCTTTGGAAAAACCAATTGGTGAAGAAGAAGATAGTTTCTTAGGAGATTTTATTCCTGATGATGATGCACCATCTCCATCGGATCAAGCATCTTTTGCACTTTTAAAAGAACAATTATTTGAAGTACTACAAGAATTGACACCTAGAGAAGAAAAGGTTTTACGTTTAAGATTTGGTTTAGATGATGGTAGAACAAGGACTTTAGAAGAAGTTGGTAGAGAGTTTGATGTAACAAGAGAAAGAATTCGCCAAATTGAAGCAAAAGCTTTGCGCAAATTACGACATCCTTCACGAAGTCAGAAATTAAAAGATTATTTAGATTAGAATATTTTAAGATTGTTATAAAATTTAATTTTATACTTTAGTTAATTTTTAGAATGACGTGATTATGTCTAATAAACAAAAAAATGTTGATCTTTTGGCAGGAAATCCTGCCAAAGCTTTGATTAAATTAAGTTTACCAATCATTTTAGCTTCATATTTACAGATTCTTTACAATATTACAGATATGTTTTGGATTTCATCATTAGGAGCTAATAATATAGCAGCAGTAGGAACTGGCGGAAATTTTATGTGGCTTGCTACAGGCGTCATGATTATTCCACGTATGGGTGGTCAAGTCTTGTCAGGTAGAGCCTATGGTTCACAAAATCGTAAAGAAGCATTAAAAATATCTGCGACCGCTTTAAAAATGGGTGTGATATCCTCTATAGCTGTTGCAGGTATATTTATTGTTTTTAATAGAGGACTGATTGGCTTTTTTCAGTTTAATAATCAAGAAACTATTCATTCTGCTGAAACATATCTAAAAGCAGTTGCATTGGGGATGCCTGCTGTTTTCTTAACAGGTATTATTAGTGGTTTAATGGCAGCAGGTGGCAATACCCAAATATACCTTAAAGCAACTTTGATAGGTTTATTATTGAATATGATTCTTGATCCGGTACTAATTTATAAAGCGGATCTTAAAGTTCTAGGAGCTGCTTTAGCAACCATTTTCGCTCAGTATATTGTTTTAATAATTCTCTGTATTGGTGCTGCAAGGCAACAATTTTTTCATGGAATTAAATTATTTAAAACCATGGATAAAGAATATTATTTAAATATATTAAAATTAGGTATACCTGCTGGTTTTCAATCGATGTTTTATTCATTAATCACTATTGTTATAGGAAGATTGGTTGCTGAATTTGGAGATTTACAGGTAGCTGTTCAAAGAGTAGGTTCTCAATTGGAATCAATAACTTATACGGTAGCAGATAGTTTAGCCATTACACTCAATGCTTTTAATGCTCAAAATTTAGCAGCAAGGAACGGTATACGATTAAAAAAAGGCTATCATTTTAGTCTTGTTTTAAGTATCATGGTCGGCTTAGTTGGAATGGTCCTTTTTGTAGGTTTTCCAGATTCATTAGCCAATCTTTTTTTTACAGATTCTTTTGAAATTGAATCGGCTAAATCTTATCTCATGATTGTAGGTTTTTCTCAAATTTTCATGTGTTTGGAAATTATGTTAATTGGTAATTTTGCTGGATTAGGAAATACTTTTTATCCTTCTTTAATTGCAACATTTTTGACTTTATTGCGTATTCCAATGGCTTACTTTTTATCACATCAAGGTTTAGGTATCAATGGAATCTGGTATACCATTAGTGGTTCTTCTATCATTAAAGGAATTATTTTATTACTTTATTATCATTATTATCAAAAACATTTATTAGAAAATTTGGTTTAAATTAACTTTATAATTAAATTAAACTAATTTAAAGTCAGAAAGGATTTCATATGATAAATCATAGAACTATTTACAATACGATCTTAGAATTAGCACCTGCAGAATTAGCAGAAAATTGGGATCCGATTGGACCAACTTTAACTTGGCCAGATGATCAGACAACAAATGTTGTCCTTTCTTTAGATTTGACAAATAAAGCCTTAAAATTGGCCAAAGAAAATGGAGCAAATTTAATCATTACTCATCATCCATTTTTATTTAATTCTATACAAAATATAAATGCAGATAATGTTGAACAAAGGTTACTTTTAGAGCTAGCTGAAAATCGTATCACTTGTTATGCTGCTCATACCAATTTAGACGCTGCTATAGGAGGCGTGGCAGAAAGCTTTCTGAAAGTTGCTTTGTCTGGTTTAGATCTTGAATCAGAGATTGATATATTAATTCCTGATTCAGAAATAATTGGAGCTGGTCAAGGTCGAATTGTCAATCTTAAACAATCAACTTATTTGTCAACTTTAATAAAAACCATAGAAAAAAATCTTAAAACCGTATGTCAAACCAATACAGACGAAGATCAACGTATATTAAGAATTGCTGTATGCCCAGGAGCATTTGAAGAATCCTGGATAGATGAATTAGTTAGACAAAAAGTCGACATGCTTTTGGTTGGAGAAATCAAACATCATGTTACAGTGATGCTGCATGAAAGAAATATTGTATTAGCAGCAGCTGGTCACGGAGCTTCGGAACAAACTATAATTCCGTATTTGGCAGATTATTTAAGAAAAAAATTTCCTGAATTAAATTTTGCGGAAAATGAAGGGATTGTTTATAATTATCTTAGATCTAAGTAAACTGGATGATCGCGGATACATGATGAAAATCAGTAGATGAGGAAAGTCCGGGCTTCATAGGGCA
>DIRM01000047.1:14126-38516 GCA_002427545.1 Mageeibacillus sp. UBA5436
AAGTCCGGGCTTCATAGGGCAAGGGCGCCGGGCAGTTCCCGGTGAGGGTAACCTTAAGGAAAGTGCAACAGAAAATAAACCGCTGAGAAATCAGCAAGGGTGGAATGGTGAGGTAAGAGCTCACCGGCAGCTTGGTAACAAGCTGGCCGTGTAAACCCCGTCCGAAGCAACACCGTGGAGAAACTAATTGTTCCCGCAAGGTTTCGAGGAGGTGGCTTGAACCTAAATGAGAGTTTAGGTCTAGATAGATGATCATCTTTGACAGAACCCGGCTTATAGGTTTACTTGGATCTTTATTTTTATGATTAATATGTATCATTTTATTGTAAAAATATAACTACACTTCGAAAAATTTAAAATTGAATTTTTCTTAAATTATTTTCTATAGATATGTTACAAAATAAAAAGATAATTTTAATGAATATAGGTTTTATGTATAATTAAAAGAAGCAATAGAGCTGATAATAGTATCTGAAAGGAGATATTTTTATGAGAGATATGTTAGGAGATTTATTCGGTTATCAAAAAAAAGAAAAAGCAAGAGCTAATGTTGTTATTGGCGCTTTGACTGGTGTCTTAATTGGTGTTGCCGCTGGTTTATTAGTCGCCCCACAATCAGGTGAAGAAACTCGTGGTTGTATCAAACAAGCAGCAGGAGAAGGCTATGACAAAGCAAAAGAAACTTCGCTAAAAGCAGTTGATTTTGTTAAGGAAAAAGGACAGGAAGTTATCGGTAAATTTCATCAGGCAAAAGATGAGTTTGAAGAAGAATTAAGCGAAGATATTGCTAAAGCTGCAGAAGAATTAGCAGATATGGCAGGAGAAGTAGAAGAAGCAACAGAAGAAGTATCCGAAGAAGCAAAAGCTTAATTAAAGATAGTGTTGGTGGATTATGCCTTTTATTTTATTGAGCGAAGTAACTGTCAATTTGAATGAATTTATGAATATTTTGATTGGCATTGCGGGGATTGTTGCCCTAATTGCTTTGACAATATTCCTTTTTAATTTGTCTAATATGGTTAAAAAAATCAAAAATATGCTTGATGAATCTGCATTACCTATTAGTCAAACTATAAATCAATTGCCAGAAGTTATTAAAAAAGCTGATAAAAGCTTGGAAGATATTAATACGATTACAGAATCAGCGGCTAAAAATGTTCCAGAAATGTTAGATGATGTGAATACAGCAACATCAGCTCTAGGGACAAGCGTAGAATCCGTAGCTAAAACAACGACAAATTTAGTGGATGGTGTTGATGGTACAGTTAGTGGCATTAAACGTGGTGCAAATAAGTTAGCATCCAATTTGAATATAACTGGTTTCATTACACTTTTAGGACAAATTTCAGCTGTGATGAAAGTAATTAAAAAATTCAAAAAAAAGAAAAAAAGGAAATAATAATTTAACACAAATCAATTATTTAATTTGCTTTGTTAGAGTGAGTTCATCTTGAGCTCACTCTTTTTAATTCTATTTTAATAGTTGAATATTAATTATTTTGCTATGATATACATTGAAAAAATTATAAATGAATAAATTAGTGAGGAATATATAATGGACTCTGTTGAGACAATAATGCATAAAAATGAGAATTTAAAGAAAAAAAAGAAAAATCGAGCAATATATTTTTTCTTAGCTGCATTCTTTGTTCCCTTGTTGATTATGATTATAAGTTATGCCGTACAAGAGGTTTATCCTTTTGGTGACAGACATATTTTAACAGTTGATTTATTTCATCAATATGCTCCTTTTTTGAGAGAATTAAGAAATAAAATCATAACAGGCGATTCTTTGTTTTATACTTGGACTGGTGGTCTAGGTTTCAATTTTTTTGCTGTTATTACTTATTATTTAGCAAGTCCTTTCAATTTACTATTATTGTTTTTCAAGGACAGTCAATTATCTGATGCTGTTTTACTAATAACTATATTGAAAATAGCAAGTGCAAGTCTAAGTTTTTATATTTATGCTTATAAAAAATACAGGAGACATGATTTATTTCAACTGGCAATCAGTTTTGCCTATTCTTTATCTGCCTATTCTATTGCATATTCATGGAATATAATGTGGTTGGATACCATTGTTTTATTACCAATCGTTATATTGGGATTAAATTATCTGATACAAGGAAAATCTGCAAAAATATATATTATTAGTTTAAGTTTAATTTTAATAACAAATTATTATACGGCATTTTTTGCTTGTATTTTTATATTTTTCTATTATTTTGTTTTATATGTTGACATCAGCGAAGAAAATAAAATTAATTTTCAAAAAAATAAGCATAAAGGAAGGCAAACTTTTCTTAAATTTGGCGGCTATTCATTATTTTCAGCAGCCATTGCTGCAATAACTCTATTGCCAACAGCATATGCATTAATGGAAACATCTGCCGTTGGAGATACGTTTCCTGATTCTTTTAGCTTTTTTGAACCTTTCATTGATTATATTCGCCGTTTATTGATCCTTGCTCCACTTTCAATTCGTGATGGTATGCCTAATATATATATGGGCGTAATTGTTTTATTATTTGTTCCTTATTTCTTTATGAATAATAGAATTAGTCTAAAACGAAAATATGCTCATTCATTTTTATTATTCTTTTTAATGGTTAGTTTGAATAATAATGTTTTAAACTATATTTGGCATGGTTTACACTATCCGAATCAATTGCCTTTTAGAAATTCTTTTGTTTTAGTTTTTTTATTATGTCAAATGACCTTAGATTCTTATAAACATTGGTCTATTCGCAAAATTCCTTTTGTTAACATTGAAAATGAAGATTTGATGGGAAATCAAAAATTAGAACAAAAATATCAAAAATCACCGTGGGTTATACTATTTTCAATTTGTCTTTTAGTTCTACTTTTGCTGCAAAAGATAGATTTAGACACGTATTCTTCAGAAATGATTATTTCATCAATTTTACTATTATTTATTTATGCGGTTATTTTAAATTCTGCCAAAAACAAGGGAATAAATAGAAATTTTATATCTGTCCTTTTGTTTATTATTATGACAATGGAATTATTGATGAACAGTATTATTGGTATCAATTTTATCGCTGATAATGAGTATTATGGAATGCGCGATGGTTATAAAGCAGGCGAATATGCTGATTCTATTCATCAAAGAGTGGAACAGATTAAAGACAATAATATTAATAGTCGAGCTGCATTATGGCCGGATAAAACAGTTAATGATCCCATGCTCTATGGATATCCAGGTTTAACTATTTTTGCTTCAACTTATAGAGAAGAACCTGTTGAATTTTTCGAAAATTTAGGTTATGACAGCAACAGTATCAATAGTTATCAAAATACTGGATCTAATATTATTATGGATTCTTTATTAGGCATTGAATATAAAATTACAGCAGTTGATCGAGACGAACAAATATCATTTTATAATTTAATTGATGAAGATGATCAAACTATACTTTATCAAAACCCATATGTCTTGCCCATGATTTATGCTATACCAGACTCTGCGGTAAACATTAATTTGAATGGCAATATTTCTGCTCTAAAAAATCAAAAATCTTTAATACAAGCTTTCTCAGGCAATCAGGATATGTTGGAAATAGTTGATCCTAAATTAAGTCTTGGTCTTGGAAATCAAATAGAAAATTTATCAGGCAATAAATATTCTGTAAAAAAAGAATCAGATTATGATGGAGAGAGATATTTTAGTTTTGATATAACAGCAGAAGAAGCAGGATATTACACATTATCTTGGCAAACGAATAGTCTTAAATTTAGTACCGTTAATTGGCAGATGGTTAATGATTCATCAATGGATACCATAAATAATGATTTAGACAATCAATCAAATGAAAATACAAATGCCATATTATCAGAAGTATCTACAGAGAAGACACAATTAAGCAGAAAAGATAATTCACTCTCTGATATAGGGTATTTAGAAAAGAATCAAACGGTGAGAGTCACTTTTACATTATCAGAAAATAGTTCCGATAATGGTAATATCACTGTAGAAGCAGCAAGAATTAACCAAGATTTGTTTGAAAGTTTTATTCGAAATTTAAAAGAAAATTCAGTAAATCCAGAGTATATAAAAGCAAATCATTTGGAAGCAAATATTACAATGCCAAAATCAGGATATGTTTTGATGACAAGCACTTATGATTCATCTTGGAAAGCAAAAGTTAATGGAAAAAAAGTTAAAATCGAATCCTTTGATGATGCTTTAATTTTAATACCTGTAGAAGAAGGAGAAAATTTCATAGACATGGAATTTATTCCACGTGGATTTAAGCTTGGTGCAAGCATATCAGTCGTCAGTTTAATAACTGGTATCACAATTGATTTATGGTTCAGAAGAAAAAAACAAAAAAATCATGTCAATTCAGATGATAAATCTACTATTAAACAAATTCAAAATTGACAATAAAAGTTTACTTTGTTATATTTATTTAGTGATTCGCCGGAGTGTCGGAATCGGCAGACGAGATAGACTCAAAATCTGTTGTCCGCAAGGGCGTATGGGTTCAAGTCCCATCTCCGGCACCATTTAAGTCAATCTTAAATAAATCTTATAGGGGAGTGGCTCAATGGTAGAGCAACGGTCTCCAAAACCGTCGGTTGCGGGTTCGACTCCTGTCTCCCCTGCCAAATCCTGATAATTTTATCAGGATTTTTTTATTTCTTTATAATGTATAGTTTTTAGATGTTGGGATTATGTATTAAAAATGTAATCTGTTCGTAATGCAATTCTCGTTTTATTAATTTAAATTCTGGTAGATTAAGATGCTTTCCGTTATAATGGATTTTGTTAAGTTTGAGGATATTTAATGTATATAGTATATATCATAATTTTAATCACAAGTTTATTTTTGACCTTTTATGGGAACTTAAGTCCTTGGCTGGGTTTACCTTTATTGTTGTTTGCAGTAGGAGGTATTGCTTTAGATTTAAAAAATTATTTTAAGACTAATGTTAATTGCAATCAATTACGTAAAGATAAAAAATTAAAATGGATTGGAAAATTTTCTTTAGTTGAAGGCTTTAACCTTGTTCCAAATCAAAATGTTTTATTCGGATTAACGCGACGAGATTCATTGTTACTTATTTCGGCTCAACAAGAAAATCAAATTGAAATACAAAATATTGAGGGTATGCTTGAAATTAAAGGCAAAGATTTATTGAAATTATCGGATGATCGCTTGCGTCTTTTTTTAAATAGAGAGTCAACTGCTCCGGTATTTGGAAATATAAGAAATCTTATTCAAGATGCTAGTAATTTAAAAAATCAAAAAGTTATAATTATTTCTTTAAAACCTCGTACTGAAGAATTTCACAACAAACGTATGAATAATGATTTAATTATTCTTATTTTAGCATTTGATTGTGTAAATTTTCAAAAATTTACTCAAAGTCCAGAAATACGAAATAAAATATATATTTATAATAAAAAGATTGAAAAAAGAAATGATTAAAAAGATATAAATTTTGATACAAATACACAGAAAATAATAAAATAAAATTCAAGAGAAAGATATAAAACATGGAAAATTTAGATGCACAAAAATTTAGAGCATTATGCAACAGAATTGAAGATAATATTAATCGTGTAATGATTGGTAAAAAGAATGTTATTGATCTTTTACTGATTGCATTAACAGCTGGAGGGCATGTTTTAATAGAAGATGTCCCAGGTATTGGTAAAACAACCTTGGTTTCTGCTGTAGCAAAGTCTCTGAATTTATCTTTTAAGCGTATTCAATTTACGCCAGATTTAATGCCTTCAGATGTTACTGGCTTTAACTTATTTAATCAAAAAACTGGAAATTTTGAATTCCAACCAGGGGCTGTGATGAGTCAAATCGTATTAGCAGATGAAATCAATCGAACTTCGCCCAAAACACAATCTGCTTTATTAGAAGTTATGCAAGAGAATCAAGTGACAGTGGACGGTGTTTCTTATCAAGTTCCAGAGCCTTTTATCGTTCTAGCTACACAAAATCCAGTGGATCATGTAGGTACGTATCCATTGCCAGAAGCGCAATTAGACCGTTTTATGTTGAAAATAGACTTAGGTTATCCAAGTGTTGCTGAAGAAGTAGAAATTTTACAATTATATTCTAATGATTCTGAAGTTCCTGATTTACAAGCAATAGCTGATAGTGATGATGTCATGTGGATGCGTAATCAATCGCAAATGGTACATTGTGCAAAATCAGTTATGCGCTATATTAGTGAATTAACAGCAGCTACAAGAAGACACCCCGATATTAAATTAGGGGCAAGTCCAAGAGCTTCAAAAATGTTAATGCAAGCTGCTAAAAGTCAGGCTTTATTAATGGGTAGAGAATATGTCAGACCTGATGATGTACAAGCTTTAGCAATTAATGTCTTATCTCATCGTATTACACTTAATCCAGAAAGCCGCCTCAAGAGAATAACAGAGGAAGATGCCATTAACTCTGTACTTAAACAGGTGCCCGTTCCGGAGAGATAAAATGATCAGACCAAGATTTATATTCTGGTTATTAGCAATTTTCACCTGCTTTCTATTTAATAATTTAGCACAACATATAATAATGATGATTTTAATGGTGCTTCTATTAATGTTACCAATATTTTCCGTCATTCATAGTTTTTGGATGAAACGAAAAATATCCGTTAATATTTCAGTAAAAAATGAATATATTAATCGTGGTCAAAATGCAGTATGGGACTTTAATTTTAAAAATTTAAGTAAGATGCAAGCCATCTACATACAAATTGTTGCCAGATTTCCAGAAATCATTAATAAAGGAAAAACTTTAAAAGCAGAAGTTTTAATTCCTCAACATTCAACACGAACTATTCGAATATCTGCAAAAACTGCTTATTCTGGCCCTTTTAATATCAATGACATTTCGGTTTATGCTAATGATATTTTTGGATTTTTTAGAATAAAATTGTTTTCTAAAGACCTAGAAATACCGGATATTATAGTTTTACCTAAAGAAGATAGTTCGTCTAATTATAAAAAATATTTGAGCAATCAATTAGAAGCAGGCGAATTTCCAGCGGGCAAAAGCCAAATATTACTGGATGAAATTGATCGTTTTAGAAGCATGGAACCTGGCGATTCATTAAAATTAATTCATTGGAAATTATCAGCAAGAATGCAAGATTGGATAGTTAAAGAATTTGATAAAGAGGATGATCGTTCGGTTACAGTTCTTTTAAATTTACCTGAAATTAAATTTGACTCTAATCAAGATCTGTCAAATATCTTAAAAATGCGCAATTTTATTTTAGATCATGCCTATACAGCTATGCAAATATTCTTAAGTAACAGAGCTACAGTACGTTTAAAAACTTATCAACCGGAACGAGTAGAAGAAGAAGCTATCCATATGGATGAAATTGATCTTTTGAAAAAACAATTAGCTTTTATTCCGTTTGAAAAAGTTGTCGATTTTAATGAGCAATTAGCTGATGAACAATATGACAATGAACAAAATCTAATCTACCTTTTAACATATCAAGTAGATGATGCTTTGATAGCACAATTGAAAAATTTAAGAGCTAAGATAGGCGCCATGCTTTTAGTGTATGTTATTGATCAAGAAGCAAATATGGATTTAATCCAAAATCAAATTAAACAGTTAACAACACTTGGCATCAATGTTGAAATTGCAAAAACACATGAGGTGAATGTTTATGAATAAAAATAAATATGCCAGTATTGTTGCAATCTCAAAAAATAAGAAAAACGAGAAAAAAAGACAAAAAAATCTGTTTCAATTAATCGTAAGTACGGCTTTTTATGCGATAACGGCTTATCTGTTTTCATATATTTGGTTTGAACAAATAATGCAGACTTTGTCTTTAAATTATCATGCCAGTTCTTTCTTTTTACAAAATACAATTATTTTGCTTGTTATGATTTTAATTACCTTGTTTCCTAAATATATTGGCTTGCCTCTTTTAGGAATTAGTTTACTCACTTCTTTTTTAGGACTTATATTTCAAAACTCCTTTGGAGCTCCAATTTATAATTTTCTGGCTAAACATTTTACTGGTATATTCCAATCGATTCGATGGTTGATGGGTTCACAAACAAATGCTCCAAAATTTTTACCGTATTATTTTGCCATTCTTTCAATATTAATAGCTACAATTTTTATTTATATAAAACCCATGCCCATTACTTTAACTTTAATATGGATTTTTCCTTATGTTATTTCGATTAGAGAAGATCATTTAAAGATTAATTTCATCACTTTTTTTATTGGTTTAATGATTATTCTAATCACATTTGCTAGACAAGGTGGTTTGAGTCTTATTGATAAAAAGAATTGGCAAATTCCACCATTTAGTTTAATTGCTTTAATTTTAGTCCTTTTATTTGCCTTGCAATTAATCCTTCCTTCGGATCTTTTTTATAGTACAAAGGTAAATCGCTATCTAGAACAATTAATTAAATCTAATCAAAATATGCCAGATACCGTACGATATTTTGAGTTTAGTATTCGTGATGCTGGATTTTATCCCAATAATGTTCGTTTGGGTGGCCCAATTGAAAAACAAGATCTGCCATTTATGAAAGTCACAGGTCCAGCTGAGCCATTTTATTTGCGTGGTACGATTTTTAACCAATTTGAAACGAATATTTGGTATGCATCAAATATGAATAAGAATTATCTTTTTTATAATGAAGCACCGATAAATCAACAAAAGGATGCTTTTACATATAAGGAAAAAAGTTCATTATCTGAAGAAGAAATTGAGCAGTATTTTATAGATGCAAGCTTGAAAATTGAACCAATTTATCAGCCTATACAAGCCGTTTTCCATGGTGGAAAACCAGAACAAATAATAGATTATTTGAATCTGGAACATAGTCAAATGACTGAACAAAGTACGGATGAAAGTCAAACTTCATTAGAAAGCTTAAATGAGCAAAATGATGATGAAGTAAATTCAGAATCGGATGTGCTTTACTATTTTAATCCAGATGGACAGATCTATGCGTCTGAAGAAATTTCGAATCTTGGTTATAGTGTATCCGGTCAAATTTCGACTTTAGCTTTTTCAGAAAAATATTTCGCTTCTTTAATCAATAATTATCAATCAGGTGATATCGATTTTTCGAAACAAACCTTGAGTAATTCTAAAAATTATCGAATCTTTTTAGAAAAACATGAGCCAGATTTAGCTCAAATTGTTTATCGCAACAATTCAGATAAAGCCGTGCAATTACGTTCGATAGTAAATTATTTAAAAACAAATTTCATCTATAATTTAGAAGTAGCTGATATATCAGAAAACCAAGACTTATTTGAAAGTTTTATCCAAACTAAATCTGGTTATTGCACGTATTTTGCTACTGCATTAACGATTCTAGCTAGAGAAGCTGGTTTTGAAGCACGTTATGTTGAAGGTTTTATCGTACCAGGAATAAAAGATGAGAACCTACCTAAAGATACTTATGAAAGAACAGTATCAACCGATCAGGCACATGCTTGGACTGAAATAAAAATCGATGAATTAGGTTGGGTGGCTTTTGATGCAACACCAGAAATAGGTTTGGATGCCATTCAAAGAGATGTGGAAAAAGAAGAAGAATTAAAACCTGAAATATCTGAGACAATTGAAACAACGACGCAAACAACACAAGAATCAATGCCAATTACAGAAACTACAAAAGCTCCTGAAAATACAAATAAGAATCAATCTATTGATAAAAATAAACAAGATAACAATCAAATATACATTTTTATCATTATTACGCTTTTATTATTAGTCCTAATTGTTTTATATATTTTATGGAAAAAGAAAAAATTTGATAATCGTCATGATTTAAAATATTTAATGAGCAAATTGGATAATCAAAATATTTTATTGATTTTATTTGTTTGGCAGGATCTCAAACAGCTCTATCAAATTCAATTTGGTGATTTAGATGAAAGTAATACTATCTTGAGAAATATGAATTTGATGATGAAAAAGTTTCATTGGAAAAAAGAAGATACATTAATGGCTTATCGTGCTTTAGAAAAAACTTTATATGCTGAAACGGAAACGACAAAAACTGATATTCAAAAGTTAATGATAATTTATGATCAAGCAGAAGTTTTCACTAAAGAAAATATGACAAAATCAAAATGGTTCTTCAAGAGATTCCTAAGAGCTAAAGAAGTAAAATATGAATAAATTCATATTCTGTTATATAATAAAAAATCAGGCATAAAAACATTGATTTTAAATTAGAAAATTAATAATTTCATCTTAAGGATTATAATCGCATGTACAAAACATTAAATGTGAAAACAGATAAACAAGAATTAAAGACACAACAAACTTATATTAAAAGTTTACAAGCTTATGTCGAACAAATGAATTTAGAATGGGGACATACGCCAACTTATTTTATTCAAACATTTGGTTGTCAACAAAATGAAAATGATAGTGAAATCATTGCAGGTATTTTAGAAGCTTGTGGTTTTATTTTAGCTCATGATTATGACAATGCAGATGTATCAGTTATTAATACTTGTAGCATCAGAGAAAATGCTGATACTAGATTATTTGGTCATTTAGGTATATTAAAAACACTTAAAAATCAAAATAAAAATAGAATAACAATACTATGTGGCTGTATGATGACTCAAGAACAACATATAGAAAAAATCAAAAAAAGTTTTTCTTTTGTCGATCTTATTTTTGGCCCTCATGATATATATCGTTTACCACAACTTTTATGGGACAGTATAGGTAAAGAACAAAAAATAATTGCTGTATCTAAAGAAAATCACTGGGAAGAACAATCCGAATTACCGATAGCTAGAGCTAGAAAATTTAGAGCACTTGTTTCTATTATGTATGGCTGTGATAATTTTTGTACTTTTTGTATTGTTCCCTATACAAGAGGTAGAGAATCTAGTCGTTCTTACCGTTCAATTCTGACTGAAGTCAAAGAACTTGTTGATGAAGGATATACAGAAATAATGCTCTTAGGGCAAAATGTTAATGCTTGGGGCAAAGATTTTAGAGGGCAAGTTGAAGGACCAAAAAACTTTGCAGAATTATTAGAAGCTGTAGCGAAAATTGATAAATTAAAAAGAATTCGTTATATGAGTCCTAATCCACGAGATATTGACCAACAATTGATAGACATTATTGGCAAATATAAAAATATTGAACCACATATGCATTTGCCTTTGCAATCAGGTTCAAATGATATTTTAAAGGCAATGCATCGTCATCATAATCGTGAACGCTTTTTGGAAATAGTTAAAGATTTACGTAAAGCACGTCCAGAGATTACGTTAACTACGGATATTATTGTTGGTTTTCCTGGTGAGACAGAAGCTGATTTTGAAGATACTTTAGATTTAATGCGGCAGGTTAAATTTGATAATGCTTTTACCTTTATCTATTCACCAAGAGAGGGAACACCTGCAGCAAAATATGATAATCAAATTGAACCAGAGATTATTACTGAACGTTTTAATAGATTAATCGAATTACAAAATAAACATAGTTTGGCTTCCAATGAATCTGTTATTGGAGAAACAAGGGAGATTTTATTAGAAGGAATCAGTCATGGTGATACAAATGTTTTGACTGGAAGAACGGATGATTTTAGGCTAATTAATCTTACCGTTCCAGATAAAATCAGGCAAAAATTACCATCTGTTGCATTTACAAAAACAGGCTTAAATGGTGATTATTTTGAAGGAAAGTACTGTAAAGTTAAATTAGAAAAGGCAAAAACTTTTTCTATTGAAGGAGAAATGACTGCTATAGATGTTAACCTTTGATCAAATTAAGAATCAAAATTTAACTCCGATGATGCAACAATATGTTTTGGAAAAAGAAAAACATCGTGATTGCTTGATCTTTTACCGTTTGGGCGATTTTTATGAGATGTTTTTTGATGATGCCATAATAGCTTCTAAAGAATTAGAACTGGCTTTAACTGGTAGAGAATGTGGATTGGAAGAAAAGGCACCAATGTGTGGTGTACCACATCATGCAGCAGATAACTATATTTTAAAGTTAGTTAGTCGTGGCTATAAAGTTGCTATTGTTGAACAAGTTGAAGATCCAGCAACGGCCAAAGGCATTGTTAAAAGAGAAGTTATTAAAATTGTGACACCTGGTACTTTAACCGATCAAGGCTATTTAGATGAGCAAAAGAATTCCTTTTTGGCATCTATTATACAAAAGAAACAACATTATGGTTTAGCCGTTTGCGATATCACGACAGGCTTATTTGAAACATGTGAAATAACCTATGGTACGACAAAAGAAAAATTGATAGATGAAATTGCTAAATTCAAACCATCAGAAATCATCTGTAATCAAGAATTTGCAGACTCGTCAACTTGTAATGATCTCGTAAAAGAATTTAATTTAACCCTGTCCATACAAGCTGACAGCTACTTTAATCAAACAGCAGTTGACACTTATCGCCATTTATTTGAATTAGATGAAAATTATTCTCTTTGGGCAGCTGCAAGCAGTGCATTACTTCAATATGTCAAAGATACACAATTTCAGTTACCTGATGAAATTAAGGATATCAAGCCTTATCGAGTAGAAGAATTTATGATCTTAGATCAAACAGCCAGACGTAATCTCGAATTAACTGAAACAATCAGAGACCGCAATAAAAAAGGAAGCCTTTTGTGGGCCATAGATAAAACAGTTACTGGTATGGGTGCGAGATTATTACGCATTTGGTTAGAGCAACCTTTGATTGATATCAATCAAATTCTTTATCGCCAAAATGCCATAGCTGAGTTAAAGGATAATTTTATTGCTAGACAAGAATTAATTCGCAATCTAAATGGTATTTATGACTTAGAAAGATTGAGTGGAAGAATTGCTTTAGGGCAAGTTAATGCTAGAGATTTAATTGCACTAATTTCAGTATTAGAAAGAATAGAGCCTTTAAAAAATTCTCTTGTTAATTTCGAAAACCCTTATTTAAAGTCTCTATATCAAAATTTAACTTTATTGCCAGATTTAACCGATCTTTTAAAAAATTCTATCCTTGAGGATCCTCCAATGACAATTAAAGAGGGTGGTATTATCAAAGATGGTTATAATAAAGCAGTTGATGAATATCGAGATGCAACTAAACATGGAAAAGATTGGATTTTGAATCTAGAAAAACAAGAGCGAATGAAAACTGGCATTAAATCTTTAAAAGTCGGGTATAATCGTATTTTTGGATACTATATTGATGTTAGAAAAAGCAATTTGGATCTTGTTCCTGAGAATTATATACGCCGTCAAACTTTAGCTAATTCTGAACGTTATATCACAGAAGAATTAAAAGAAATGGAATCTAAAATTTTAGGAGCAGAACAAAAATTAATTAATTTAGAATATGATTTATTTCTAGAAATCAGAGAAAAGACCATATCTTATGTGGCTGATTTAAAAAATAATGCGCAAATTATTGCTCAAATTGATGTGCTCTCCAGCCTTGCTCAATTGGCCGAGATGGAAAATTATTGTCAACCTGACGTCAATCATGATTATGATATTAGAATTATGGGTGGGCGCCATCCTGTTGTTGAACAAACTTTGAAAAATGGCGAATTTGTTCCAAATGATATTTATTTAAACCATATTGATAAAAAAATTATGATTTTAACAGGTCCTAATATGGCAGGTAAATCAACTTACATGCGTCAAACGGCTTTAATTGTGTTGTTAGCTCAAATCGGGAGCTTTGTTCCTGCAGATTCCGCTATTATTGGAATTACCGATCGTATTTTTACTAGAGTAGGAGCAGCCGATGATTTAGCAGCTGGGCAATCAACTTTTATGGTTGAGATGAATGAAGTTGCTCAAATTATGCGCAATGCAAGTTCGCGTAGTTTATTGATTTTAGACGAAATAGGGAGAGGAACAGGCACTTATGATGGACTTTCCATCGCTTGGTCAGTTATTGAACATATTGCTGATGAAAATTATCTTAATGCTAGAACTTTATTTGCCACACATTATCATGAATTAACAGATATTGCAGATAAAACCAAAGGTATATTTAATTGCCATATTACAACCAATAATCAGAACGATAAAATTGAATTCCTTCATCATATTGAAGAAGGGGCCGCAGGGCAAAGTTATGGTATAGAAGTTGCTGAATTAGCAGGTGTCCCAGATCCAGTTGTTAATCGTGCTAGAGACATCCTTTATCAATTAGAAAAAGACAATAAAGGAAGAAGACTAATTATTAAAAATACAGCCAGACCATTAGATGGCCAAGTTGATCTATTTTCTGCTGCTCAAAGCTTTAATCAGAGCAATAAAGTTATTGATAGATTAAAGAATATCGATTTAGATTATGTTAGTCCTGTTGATGCTAGAAATATTTTAGAAGAATTAATTGCAGAAGCAAAAGGCAAAAAGTAAACTATTTTATATACTAAAATTATTCATATTATATATATTTAAATACTCAAAGGAGTTTATTTTGATTCATGTATTAGATCCTGTAACTGCAAATGGAATAGCAGCTGGAGAAGTGGTGGAAAGACCAGCCTCAGTTGTCAAAGAATTAATTGAAAATTCTCTTGACGCTGGTGCGTCCATCATTCATTGCAATATTGAACAGGGTGGCATAAAAAAAATTATCATTACGGATAATGGAATGGGCATGTCCGAAGAAGACGCCAAACTAGCTTTTAAACGTCATGCTACATCCAAGTTAAATAAACTTGTGGATTTAGATTCTCTGACGACCATGGGCTTTCGTGGCGAAGCTTTAGCTAGCATAGCTGCTGTATCTAAAGTGACTTTAAGAACAAGACAAATTGGCTCAGAAAAGGGTTTTGAAATTAAAATAGAAGCAGGTAAAATAATTCACGCTGTGCAAGTGGGTTGTCCAGAAGGAACACAAATTGAAATAACCGACCTCTTTTTTAATGTTCCTGCACGTTATAAATTTCTAAAACGGGATGCCACTGAACAAGGCTATATTAGTGATTTAATAATGCGTTTAGCTTTGGCTAGAGCCGATGTTTCTTTTCGATTAACTGCTAAAGGAAAAGATTTAATTCATACACCAGGTAATAATAATTTGTTAAGTGCAATTTATGTTCTTATGGGTAGAGAAACAGCAGAAGCGATGATTGAGGTCGATTATGAAACAGATTCTATCCATGTAAACGGTTATGTCACAAGCACCCAAGTAGTGAGAGGGAATAGGGGCCGACAAGTCTTATTTGTCAACGGTAGAAGTATTCAATCAAAGACAATTACAGCTGCCATCAATGAAGCAAGTAAAACGTGGTTTATGAAGGGCAAATTTCCATCTCTAGTTTTAAATTTAAGTATTCCTTTAAATTTGGTCGATGTGAATGTTCATCCTCAAAAAACTGAAGTCCGTTTTTGGGATGAAAAAAAGATTTTTCATGCTATTTATCATGCCTTACGAAAAGCATGGGAAGAAAATTCTGAAATTATTAAAGGTGAAATAATAAGCAAAAAATTTGATGCCATTGAGCCTGTAAAAATCGAGCATGAACAAAAAGATTTTCCTATTAATGAGTCTCATGATCTTTCGATTGATCATTCTATCCATTTAGAACCCAAAAATCAAAAACTCAAACAAATAGATTTGTCTCAAATAAATCCACAAATTTCTACTGGAGATTCTTTAATCAAACATGATCAAATTCCTAAAGACAAACAAGATTACAAAAAGAATGATATATCGATATCTGATCAGCCAAGACAATATGATCAATCTGCTTTTACAGAAAGAGTTGAACCTCAAGAACAAGGGAAACTATTTTTACAGCAAGCCGAGAAATGTCAAACTCAAAATGATTCAGTAAATAATCATTCTGAACTTGCATATTTATTAGAAGCCAGATTAATTGGTCAAGTTTTTAAAACATATCTATTATTAGAATATGAAGATCAATTTATTATGATTGATCAACATGCTGCTCATGAAAGAATTTTGTATGAAAGCCTACATGAACAATATATGGCTAATAAAAATTCAAGTGAAAACAGACAGATTTTACTAGAACCCATAACTTTAGAATTGAATCAAATGGAAATGGCTTTAATTGAAGAAAACATAGAATCCATTTTACAGTTAGGTTATGAAATAGATATTTTTGGCGAAAAAACATTAATTATTCGTTCCGTTCCAGACACAAAGGCTGGTAAAATTGATATTAAAGCTTCTTTTGAAGCAATAGTTGATTCTTTAGTAGATGGAAGCTTTTTTCAAGCTGATAAAAGAGATGAATTACTTTATACGGTTGCATGTAAAGCTGCAGTTAAATCACATGATAATTTGAGTTATCAAGAAATGAAAAAGATTATTGAAGATTTATTATCGTTAAAAAATCCTTTTCATTGCCCTCATGGTAGACCATTGATTATTACTTTAACAAGAAAAGATCTAGATAAGTTGTTTCGAAGAATTGTATAAATATCTCAAAAAATGAATTGACCAAATTCATTATTATGGAAAGATTTTATTATTTTTTTAATGAATAAAAAATAAACTTTTATAGGAAATTTTAAAATGAGTATAAATATAGAAAATAGTAAAGTTATTGTTATTTGTGGACCTACTGCCTCTGGTAAATCTGAACTAGCATTTCAGTTGGCAAAACAAATTAATGCCGAAATTATTTCTGCTGACTCCATGCAAATATATAAAGAAATGAATATAGGTACCGCAAAAATATCAGAAAAACAAAATTCTATTATCAAACATTATATGATTAACATTATTGAGCCAACAGATAAATATAGTGTAGCTCAATACAGTAAAGACGCTACTTTAGCAATTCACCAAGTTCTCAAAAGTGGTAAAAGGGCAATTATTTGTGGTGGAACGGGTCAATATATCAATGCCTTATTAGATGGTCTAATTTTTATAGATATACCTGTTAATGAATCTTTAAGACAAGAATTAACAGAAAAAATTAATGCTGAAAACAAAAATAAATGGTATAAACAAATATTAAAATTAGATCCAGTCTCTGCTGAAAAAATTAATATGAATGATTTAAAAAGGATACGTCGTTTCTTTGAAATTTATTTAAGTAGTAAAATGACTCAAAGTGAAATCAATCAAAAATCTAGAGAAAAAGGACCTGATTTTAATTTTATTAGTTTTTATTTGAAACCAGAAAGACAAAACTTATATAAAAAAATTAATCTTCGTACGCAACAAATGTTTGAACAAGGATTGGTTTTGGAAGTTGAAAATCTTATGAAAAAATATGATGGCATTGAAAATAGTCAAAGTTTTCAAGCCATTGGGTACAAAGAAACAGTTGCTTATATTAAAGAACAACAAAGTTTAGACGATACAATTGATCATATTTCAAAGTCAACAAGAAATTATGCTAAAAGACAATTTACATGGTTCAATGCTCGCAATGATCTTAATGAATTAACAGAAGATGAAATTCCTGATATTTTAAATGAAATAAATTTTAAAATAAACAACAAATAATTAATTTATTTATTGTTTTCTATAAAGTGTATATAAATATTATACATTGTGCATAATGTTTGTATATTTATTTTGTTTAAATGATATGTAGCAAAAAAGCACATAATCCCATATAATCTTTAACAACAATATATATTATTAATTTTTTTAATAATGATGATATAAATAAATTATTTTCACAAATTTACAATTATTTCTGTTTTTACAATTATTTCTGAAAATATAATATAAATAGAATGTTATTGTTTAAATAGCATTAAAAATTATTTAATTTGCTAAGTACTTAGTTTAAAAAATAATAATTAAAATTAATATTGGAGGAAATTAAGATGAACGAGATTAGAGAAAACATTAGTAGTAATCGAAGAATGCAGGATAGTTTCTTAAATTTCTGCCGTAAGGAAGAAATAATTGTTATTCTTGAAATGAATAATTCTTCATTAGCTGAAGGCTATATCATTGGGTTTGATCAAGATAGCATTATTTTAGATATAGATGGTAGTCAACATTTATATTTCTTAAATGCCATTAGTTGTATCAAACCTCAGAAAGAAGTTAATTACATATTTAACGAAGCTTATCGCTATAAGAAAACACTAAATGGATACTCTAAGTACGCCAATAACTATTCCTAGAATTTTACAATTTTCATCAAAGAAGGGAATAGGTGAATAATTAGCATTTCTAGGTAGTAGATAGGGCCGGCCCTCTATTTCTCCTAATTGTTTAATAGTTGCTTCCTCATCTATTAAACCGACAATAATTTCGCCTTTTTCCGCTGAATTTGCTTTGTTGACGAATACGATATCATCATTCATAATTGCTGCATCTTGCATAGAATCACCTTCGACACGCAAAGCATAAACATCTTCATATTTATTAAAATAATCAGGGATAGGAATATGACCTTGAATATTTTCTGTTGCCAATATAGGTGTTCCTGCCGTAATTTTGCCAATTAACGGTGCATTTCTAAATTGATGATTAATTTGATTTTCAATTTCAGGTATAACTATGGCACGTCTTTTGCCATCACTATAAGTAATTCGACCTTCTTGATTCAATTGATTTAAATGATTGTGAACGGTCGAAGTAGATTTTATATCAGCACCATTACAAATATCACGAACCGACGGAGAATAACCATTTTCTTCAACGTATTTAATTATAAATTGATAAACTTTTTCTCGTGTTTGATGAACATTTGCTTTAGTATATTTGTATTTAGCTGCCACTTTTTTCTCCGATTTCTTGAAATAGTTAAATTGTTCTTATTAATTCAATTTATGCTAAACATCTCTATTTCAATAAAATATAACAGAACGATTGTTCGCTGTCAATAAAACGTCGTAAAAACAATCGTTTTTTGGCTTCTAAACTTATTTATTAATCCAATTATTTATTTATGATTTTTTAAAAACCTGTTCTTCGCGGGTAGGGTAATAAATATAGAACAAATTACAATAATAATAGAATAACTATAAAAAGCAGGAATTTTAATATAATCCACTGTCTAATAAATAAAAATAGACTTTGGAACTTTTTGATAATAAAAGCAAATGCCTGTTTAGATGAATCTATATAAGCCTTACTAGTGTGGATAGAAACTCGTATATCAATGTTGTTTGAGGAGGAAGTTAATATGGGACTATTTGACAAGAAGTACTGTGATATTTGTGGCGGGAAAATTGGATTGTTAGGTAATCGAAAACTAGATGATGGAAATCTTTGTAAAGAATGCTCAAAGAATCTGTCGCCTTTTTTTAATGAGAGACGACATTCTACAGTTAACGATATCAAAGATCAACTTGATTATCGAGAGGCTAATAAAGCCGAAGTGTCAAATTTTCACCCCACAAAAACATTAGGTGCAGGTAGCATGAAGATATTGTTAGATGAAGACGCAGGCAAATTTATTGTCACATCTTCAAGGAGATGGCAGGATGCAAATCCTGATGTTATGGATTTTTCACAGGTAACAGGTTGTGAAACAGAAATAGATGAAAATAAAAATGAAATTAAACGCAAGACTACAGATGGTAAAGAAGTAAGTTATACGCCTCCTCGTTACAAATATAGTTACGATTTTTTTGTAAAGATATACGTTAACTCTCCCTGGTTTGATGAAATTAAATTTAGAGTTAACAGTAGTAGCGATATTGAGCGTAAAGGTTCCGTTGAATACAGAGAAGCAGAAAAAATAGCAAGTGAAATTCGTTCAGCTTTGACAAAAGTACGACAAACTGTTCGAGATGATATTGCTGCAGCTAATGCTCCAAAGATAGCACAAAATTGTCCTCTTTGTGGGGCAACTACTATTCCAGACGAGAATGGCTGTTGTGAATTTTGTGGTGGTGCTTTAAATGTTTAATTGCTAAGTACTTTTTATACGACAAAATTCAGAAAAAGAAATGGAGAAAAACTTATGAAAAACAAGTATAAAAACATTGCCATAATTTTAGTTATTATTTTAGCAATGACTTTACTGCCAGGATGCGGCAAAGAAAAAAAAGATGATTCAGTCTTAGATAATTTACCAAGTATCACACAAACGACTAAAGCTGAGGTTGAGACAACAACTGTACAAACAACAATAGAAGAGACAACCACAGAACCAATTCCAGAAGTTTCAGATGATATTACCGGTTTTTATACCATGATTTCCATGACTTTAGAGGGAGAAACTTTTACCACAAAGGACTTTGAAGAGATTGGAATGAATTATTATATCCGTGCATTTGAAGATCACACAATGGAGATCTATACAGGCGCTATGTTTGAAGCTACCTGGGAAGATGGCGTGATAACTTTTGAAGATGAAGACGGAGAATTTCATAATGATTATGAAATGAAAGATGATCTTCTCACAATTTATGATTTTGATGAAGATGAAGGCGAAATAATAATGGTATATGAACGCGGCGAAGAACCAGAAAATTTCGAAGAACTTATTAGTGGTCAAGTTAGTGGTCAAGCTTTTATAGGAGAAGATGGTAGCCAAATGGTTGGCACATATACAATTAATGCGGAATGGATTCCTTTTGAAGAATCTATAGTAGTCGATGATATTTTTGATGCTTTCTTAGCTGTTTCAGGAGATTCTTACTATGTATTAGTAGACGAAGGAGTATATGAATATCAATTAGAAAATGATTCTTTTGTTTTAAAAGAAGAGATGGTTCCTACGGATTCAGGATACGAACAGATATGTGTGGATAAAGAAGGTACCTTATATGTATCGGGCTTTATGAGGGACTTTGTTGCATTTAAAGATAATACTCAAACTTTTGCTTTTAAAGATTTAGACAAAATTGCAATGCATCCATCAGGAGAATGGGGAATTTCCTGGTTTTATGGAGCAGATGTTGAAAAAGTGACTATCGGAGACGGTACTATAGAAAAAGAAGAAATGACTTTTTCAGAGCTTAGTAGTGTAGGAAGTATAGATATCAATGAAAACCATATGTTTGTTAGTGGTTATTCTTCTGAAAATGATCAAGTTGCAATATGCGTATACGATTTAGAGAATAATTTAGAATTAATTCTTGGCGACAAAGAATGGAGTGAAGATGACAGTCTTGGTTCCATCACATCAGTTATTGAAACCGCTAATGGTTTTATGGCATTAGATGGCAATATGCGTGATTTATTCTTCTGGAAAACAGATGGTACTTTCATAGGAACATTATACGCAGAAGATCTTATGGGAACACATTATCCATGGCTTAGCACCGCTGTATTAATGCCTGATGATAGTATTCTCGTTGGTATGACTCTAGAGCGTGATGATGAAAGTGCAGATGAATTTATTGTTTATCGTATAACAGGATTCTAATGATACGTTATTTACCTTTTAAATTAAAAACTATAAAGGTAAAAACAATTTAGTTAAATAATTAATCAATAAAGATTAATTCATAAATAATATGTATTTTATTTAAAGTGATTAGAGAATTTCATTATGATACTCTAATCACTTTCATTTTAATTATTAATTGTAGCCTAATTGTATAAGTGAAATTTTAAAACTTTTCTTTTAGCCTAGAATTCAATACAATACTAATAGTTAAACAATATTACGAGGTTGTTATGAATTCAAATCAAGATGATCAAAATAGATCTGAAAATTTTAATAATCATAATTCATTAGATCATCAATCAGAAAGATCTAATGATTCTTTAAATAATAATTTAGTTGATAATAATAAGAATCAGATTCGATCTATTAACTTAAATATTAGAAAAGCTGAAATTAATTCTCCAGACGTAAATCCAATCCCTAAAAATGGCAAAAATGAAATAAATAGCAATTTAGGATCCAACCAGAATTTTCTAGATGAACAGACCATTGTTAAAGAAAATCCTATTGGATATGGCACTGAGGATTTAAAACAGTATTTAAATAAAAACTCAAATAATCAGATTAATGAAATTCCAGAAGGACAAATTAAACCATGGGAAGATGATCGTAGAAATGGTGCTAAAGTTTATGAATTAATTGGATATACAACAGCTGGTAAAATTAATCAAAAAAGTGCTAGAGAAAATAATCAATTCTTTATAAAGAAAATTTTAATTGTTGTTTTACTTATTACAATTTTAATTTTAGCGATTGTCATTATTAATCCAATGAAGGATGAATATGATTGGAAAAGAATCCTTGGAATTAACAGTAAATTTTCAGATGCAAATCAAGAATTATTAGAAAGCAATGATGATTTTAATCTACAATCTCAAATCGAAAGCCAAGACAATTCAGAAATTCCTTAAATACAATTGTTCAAAAATTACAAATTTAACTAATATAGCAATTTTTCTTACTCTCAGCTTCGCAAAATTATTATTTTGCGAAGTTGGTTTTTACGGATAAGCTGAAACTTTTTTCTTATGTTCTGCTTCTCTCCTCTTAAAATAGAATTAATATTATATTATTGTTATAATAATAATTAATTTAATACTTTAATTAGAAGGAATTTGATCAATTTAATTAATGTTAATTTTTGTTTTGCATCAATTATTTTTGATTGATTATTTGGTAATTATGAGAGATTTTTTATTTATTTTTAGTAATCGTTCTGGACATATCGATTCAAATATTTTGTCTTTAATTAATCAATTTATTGATGAAAATCCTGATTTTAATATTGAATATCTTGTTACAGAACATTCTAATCATTTAACTGAAAAAATCTTGTCTTTTGTTAAGATTTACCCTAATGCCATGATTATTGTAGCTGGTGGAGATGGTAGCTTAAATGAAGCTACTAATGCTTTAGTTAAAGCCAATACTAATGCAGTGCTTTGCCCTATTCCATTTGGAACAGCTAATGATTTTTGTAAAATATTATATCAGAAATATAATTTTTCGAATTTTTTATCAGAATTAAAAAATATGAAAATAAAAGATATTGATCTATTAAAGATTAATGGCAATTTAAAATTACACGGTACCGGCCCCGATAATGTGAACGCAGATCATAATCAAACAATTGATGAGTCATATGTTTTAAATGTTGCGAGTTTTGGTGTTGATTCTAAGATTTTACAATCTGCTTTTAGATTTATGGCAAAACACCCTAAATTAGATGGATCTGCATATTATTGGGCAGTTGTTAAACATTTCTTTAAGCAACCTTTAGAAACCTTTCAAATTCAATTTGAAATAGATGGAGAAATCATGCAGGAAGAAATCCTTTTGTCTGCACTTTGTAATGCCGCTTATTATGGCAATGGTTTTAACCCTGCTCCAAATTTTGATTTATTTGATGGTAAATTAAATTATGTTATTGCTCCTAAATTATCACATCTTGAATTTGCAATAATAGCTATTAAATATATGAAAGGTAAAATTCTTCAAGAAAAACGAGCCATTCATGGTTTCGCTAAAAAAGTCAGAATTAAAAGCCTCAATAATTTACCTATTATAGGAAATTTTGATGGTACTCTCTTTAAATCAACTGATTTTGAAATATCGGTAGTTGAAAAAGCATTGCCTTTGGCCTTTGTTGGCGATTATGCTCAGCGCTTACTTAAATAATTAGAATGGATCATTTATTCTTTATTTAAATCTAATTCTATGCCTGATTTTAAGATATCAATAAAATTATTAACAAAACTAGCCGTAAAACCCCATAAAGTATACTTTTCTAAACCTTTTGGTAAACGATAAAAAAGGACTTTTCTTTTTAATACATAAAATGGATATTTTACGCCATTGTTTATGAGATGAAATGGAAAATTAGCATTTTGATCAGCCTTTAAAGGCATATCAAAATATTCTGGTTCATGATCGAGAAAATAATTTAATGGCACGGTATATACAGAACTAACTTCATTTGGATCTAATTGAAATTGTTCAATATTGATATTTTTTAATATTCCAACGAAACAATAAACAACATGATTTTCACTAGCTGAATAATCTATCTCACCTATAATTTCAATATGTTTGGGTTCAATGCCTAATTCTTCATAAGTTTCTCTTATAACAGCTTCTTCTTTGCTCTCACCTATTTCAATACCACCACCAGGGAAAGATGTTTCTCCAGGCTGTCTAATCGTTTTACCTCGTTCTTCAAAGATAATATGCCATTCCCCTTCAATCATGGTTAATAGCAGTAAAACAGCTGCTTTACGAGGGTTTCCTAATACATCTGCTGAATGGTTTTTAATAATTTTAATTAATTTATCTTCTTTTAACATATATATAAACGACTTTCTAAAAATGATGATGAATTAACTTTAACAAATTTTAAAGAAGATACCTGTAACGTATGCAAAAAATACAATTAGAAATAATGACTTATCCTTAAAATCAATAAGCTGCATGAGCTAGTTATTAGTACCAACTTTAATGAGGTTTTTGCATAAGTACGTATAACATTGTATTTGTTAATTTAAAAGTGGTCCACAGGGGG
>DIRM01000016.1 GCA_002427545.1 Mageeibacillus sp. UBA5436
AGGAATAATTCATCCTTACACAAAATATTTTACGGTCTCATAAAAACATTTTGAATTATAATTAAAAATAAAACTATTGAAAAAATGAGTTTTTGATTTTTACAAAAGCCGGTATTATGGGATCTTTTTAGTGTATTCTCCACGTATGTGGAGGTGATCCTAAAAGGTTTATTAGGAACGTTGTATCCAACCAGTATTCTCCACGTATGTGGAGGTGATCCATGGATTCCGTGGGAAAAAACTAAAAAAAATATGTATTCTCCACGTATGTGGAGGTGATCCTTGCCACACCCCTCATTGATGGGAAGTAACCAAGTATTCTCCACGTATGTGGAGGTGATCCTATGTGGCAAGCCCATTAAAGTTCATGATGCTAGTATTCTCCACGTATGTGGAGGTGATCCTGATGCTAAAGAATTTAACGACGCCATGCCAAGGTATTCTCCACGTATGTGGAGGTGATCCCATGTTTTGGCCAGTCTTAACTGGATGATTCCAGTATTCTCCACGTATGTGGAGGTGATCCTCAAACCATAAGGTGAACTCCTATGGTGACAAAGTATTCTCCACGTATGTGGAGGTGATCCTAGGCTTGCTTGTGTCTCCGCTGTTTTCGTTTTGTATTCTCCACGTATGTGGAGGTGATCCTTATCACCAACAGCATCCACAGAAGGACGCAGGGTATTCTCCACGTATGTGGAGGTGATCCTGAGGTACCATTTGCTGCAATGCTTATTCCAAAGTATTCTCCACGTATGTGGAGGTGATCCTACCATCATCAACAATGCTATTAGCGTCATCATGTATTCTCCACGTATGTGGAGGTGATCCTTGCCTTTGATTGAATAGCCACAACAAACTACAGTATTCTCCACGTATGTGGAGGTGATCCTCATGCAACGCTCGTGATTACCCGCCGATACATGTATTCTCCAGTAAGTGGTGGTGATTCAAATAAATTAGCTAGATGCCTCAAATGAGGCATCTTTTTTGTTAGAAGGATTTTCTATGTAAGCGTTAAATGATAAAATAATAGGAGAGATTATAAAATGAAAAGAGAAAATAATGAGTTCTTTATCAAAAGCGGCTAAAAGTTTATGGGGCAAAAAGGCTATTAAAAATGGGCAAGAGCTTTGGCTGCCATTAATTGCTCACTTAATTGATACTAAAAATGTAATAAATTGGCTCTATAACCATTGGCTAAGTGATAAGGAACAACTAATTATTGAATCTTCTCTTCCAAATCAGAATATTCATGCTTTAGTAAAATTTCTTGGGTGTGTCCACGATTATGGTAAATGCATTCCTGCTTTTCAGGGAAAGCCTTCATATCAAAGATCTAAAGTTCTAGATCAGGATTTGCTAGAAAGATTGCTGCGACAAGGCTTAAGTAGCATTAAGTTAGTGTCGATGGAAAAATCACCTCATGCGGTAGCAGGGGAAGCTTTACTCGAAAGAGCGGGGCTGAATGAAAGTGTAGAGGCAATTATTGGCGGTCACCATGGAATGCCGCAAAAAACTAGTCCCTTTGATCAAATAATTAATTATACTAGTAATTATTTTGGCTCAGATCAAGATCAAAAAATAAAAGAAAAATGGCAAAGAGTTCAAAGTGAATTACTCAATTATATTCTAGAAATTTGCGGCTATAACAATATAAAAGATGTCCCTCCTGTTTCCCAACCAGTTGCGGTTATTTTGGAAGGCTTATTAATTATGGCTGATTGGCTGGCATCGAGTGAATATTTGAATTATGATGTCCAAAAACCTCTATTTCCGTTAATTTCCTTGAATGCAGGATTTGATGATTTAGATATGACCGCTCGTTTTGAAGATGCCATTAATACTTGGGCGGTAAATGATGAATGGTACCCCCAAAAGGTAACCAATATAGAAAAGCACTATCAAAAACGGTGGGGTTTTGAGCCACGTTCAGTTCAAGAAAAAATGTCAGCGGTGATTGGTAAGACAAAAGATCCAGGCATGATCATTATCGAGGCACCAATGGGAATTGGTAAAACTGAAATTGCCCTTACTGCGGCTGAACAATTAGGTTTTTCTGCTGGTGAAAATGGCTTTTTTATGGGCTTACCTACTCAAGCCACTTCTAATGCAATGTTTGAACGGATTGATCAATGGCTTAAGCAGGTGGCAGAATCAGAACATGCTAAGTTACCCATCAAATTAATGCACGGAAAAGCTCAATTTAATCCAATTTATAGAGCAATACCCATTGCGGAAAACATTGACAGCGATAGTGATTCAGATGCTGATTCGGCGGTAGTTGTTAATAGTTGGTTTACCGGTAAAAAGGCGATTCTTAATGAATTTTCCGTAGGAACTATTGATAATTTGTTATTAATGGGACTGAAGCAAAAGCACTTGTTTTTAAAGCATTTAGGCCTTGCCAACAAGATAGTCGTTATCGATGAAGTGCATGCTTATGACGTCTATATGACTTCTTATTTAAAAAAGGTATTGCGCTGGCTAGGCGCATACCACGTTCCAGTCATTGCTTTATCTGCTACTCTTCCAAAACAAAAAAGGAATGAGTTATTGCAAGCCTATTGCAAAGGAAAGTTTGGCACAAAGCATTTCCAAGCTGAGTCTGGCTGGGAGAATGAACAGTCGTATCCCTTATTGAGCATTCTTGATGGTAAAAAAATGGTACAAGTTAATCATTTTGAACAGGAAAGCTTTAATAAAATAAGTGTTCATATAAGGCGGCTCAAAGCTGATGACACGGATTTGGTTAATAAAATTTCCGCGACAATTGAAAAAGGCGGTATTGCCGGTGTTATCGTCAATACCGTTAGAAGAGCGCAACAGTTAGCACGCTTGATGCCGAAAGGTATTCCTACTTTAATTCTTCACTCGGCCTATCTATCTTCAGACAGAACTAAACGGGAACAGAAGTTGCAAAATCTGATTGGGAAAAACGGGAAGCGGCCTAAGCGCCTTATTGTTATTGGTACTCAAGTGTTGGAACAATCGCTGGATATCGATTTTGATGTTTTGTTTACTGATATTGCGCCAATGGATTTAATCCTGCAAAGAATTGGCCGGCTTCATCGTCATCAAATTGAAAGACCAGTTGGTTTACAACAGCCGGATGTATATATTTTGGGAATTAATTCATTTGGTGATTATGGAGATGCAAATGAGGCGATCTATGCTAAGTATCTATTAATGAAGACAGACCATTTTCTGCCAAATCAAATTAAGCTACCTACCGATATTTCGCCTTTAGTTCAAACTGTTTATGATCCAGAAAACGATGAAGAAGTACACGATTTAGATGAAGCCAAATCAGAATTTGAAGATCAGATATCTAAATTAAAAAAGAAAGCTGCTGTTTTTCAAATAGCCCCGCCTAGACCTAGACGAACTATTCATGGTTGGTTGGGAGATTCACCCCAAAATTTAGATAAGGATGAAGTTCGAGCTCAAGCGGCAGTTCGAGATATTAAAGATACTTTAGAGGTTGTTTTATTGCAAAAAAATGAATCAGGATTTTGTCTTCTTGATGGCCGCAAATTAGAAAAAGTATCTTCAAAAATTATCGCTGAGCAGACAATTCGTCTGCCGGCAGCTGTAACTCCCAATATTGATGAAGCTATTAGTTCTTTAGAGGATATAACTAGTAAAAACTTCAGTTATTGGCAGAAAGATATTTGGCTGCGTGGTTCATTGGCTTTGGTTCTGGATAAAAATTTGACGGCCAATTTTAATGGGTGGACATTGAGTTACTCTTCTAAATTAGGCTTGAGTTATGAAAAGGAAGGAGAAAAGGGTGAATAAAGAATTTAATTTAATTAAGGATCCCTGGATTGAAGTAATTGATAAGAAAAACCGTGAGCAGAAAGTATCTTTGATCGACTTTTTCAAAAATGTTCAAGACTATCGTCAACTAGCTGGAGAAATGAAAAGTCAAGATTTAGCTATCTTCAGATTTTTGCTTGCAATTTTGACAACTGTTTATTCTCGCTTTGATTATCAAGGACAGGCATATGATTGGCTAGAGTTAGATGACAATTGGCAGGTAAAAGAAGTTGACCAGGATGATTTTGAAGATGACGGTGAACATGATTTATTAGACACTTGGAAAGAGCTTTATGAGCAAAGCCACTTTTCTGATATTGTCGAGAAATATTTACTGAAATATGCTGATCATTTTGACTTTTTTGGGGATCATCCCTTTTATCAAGTAACTTTGACAGAATATAATGACTTAGTTCGTGATAAAAACAAGCTGAAAATCAATCAAAGCGGCGAAGTAAGCGGTGGCGGTCAAGTAGCTCTAAAGCAAATCAATCGCACAATTTCAGAAAGCAATAATACGCCTGATATTTTTGATCCGCGAAGTCAAAAAAGTAAGAATCAGTTGACGATAGATGAACTGGTTCGGTGGCTTATTTCTTATCAGAACTTCACAGGGGTAACTGATAAAAGCAAGCTAAAAACAAAAGAAAAATTTTCTGTTTCCAAAGGTTGGTTATTTGGTCTTAATCCAATTTTTATTAAAGGCAAAAATCTTTTTGAAACTTTGCTGCTGAATTTGAAATTATTTAACGCGAAGGATTTAGATTATTCTGTTCAAAAACCCAACTGGGAATATAGAACAGCAACAGATTACGTTTTAGAGCGTAAGCGGGCAGAAGTACCGGATAATATTGCAGCTCTTTATACTATTTGGGCAAGAATATTATTTATTGATTGGGAGTCAGATCAGCCGATTATTTACAGTGCTGGCTTGCCTAAACTGAATAACAGCAACGCCTTTATTGAACCGATGACAACTTGGTATTCAAATAAAAAAGACTCAGATTTTCATCCCCAAACTAGAAGTTTGCGCAATCGCAATACAAGTATGTGGCGCCATTTTGGTGATTATGTTGACACGAGAAACGATAGTAATTATTATCACCAACCAGGAATCATGAGTTGGATTGCTTATCTGAAAGATAATGATTGTCTTCCTCACAGTTATGTGGTCAATATGATGGCTATTAATATGATTAAAGACAATAATGCCACTTCTCAATCACCAGCTTTTGAAGTGAGCGATGAGATGAAGATTGATGCTGATGTCCTTTTTGATCAAAATTCTGAACGAGCATTATATTGGCCAGCCCGGATTGAAGAAGCAATTAATAAGACTCAAGTCGTAGGCAATTATTTATATCATTTTGCCAGAAATGTTGGTGATTTGAGAGATTTAAGTTCGCCCACTGAATTTGCTGGCAGATTTAGTACGAGCTTTTATGAAGAATTAAATAAACCTTTTCTGACGTGGCTAGCAAGTCTTAGGAATGATGAGGAGAGAGATCCTAAGCTAGAGCAGTGGTATGAAGAACTGCTAGAAATTGCGATTCAAGCGGGTGCTAAATTAATGGTCACTGCCTCTCCCGAAGATGTAATCGGAAAGGTGGAAAAAAAGCAAGAGAAGAATATCTTTACTTTTTATAATCAGTTTAAGGGATCACTGCTCAAGTTACTGAAAGAAGGGAAGAATTAAATGTCTCCAAATATTGCAATTATAACCAATAGATGCATTCTACGTTTATACAATGATGGTTCGCCAAATAAAGCTGCGCTTTCAAGTTTAAGAACTTCTAATTCTGTTGTAAGTAAAAAAGCAACTGCAATTTGGCCTCTGCTTTTTGAGGTAATGCCAGAAAAGCTACTAAGTAAAAATGGTAAGCCAACTTACGCTGAAATAGCTATTTTTACTAGCTTAAGGGCATACGCAGTCTATCAACAGGGCAAAGAAAATCCGGCTTTTGTCGACATCTTCAGAAAAGATTATGATTACAATTCTGCTCGACTTTTTCGAGTGCTATCAAGGTTAAGGCAAGATGAAACCATCAGAGAAGCACTTGACAGGAGAGTCGAAGCCGTTCTAGCTAGTTCGAATATTGATTTTGTTTGTCGTTCATTGATCCATTTGATTGATATTCTGAAGAGCAATCAAAATGTCACTAAGATAGATTTCGCCCATCTGGCTCTTGATCTGTATGACTATCAATTTGGTTATGAAGGGGCAAGACGAATTTCTTTAAGATGGGGTCAAGAATATTTTTATGTAAATGATAAAGTTCAGGATAAATAAGGAGTAAAAAATGAATAAAGAAAATTTGTATATTGATATTAATGTATTGCAAACCGTTCCCTCTTCTAATATTAATCGGGATGACACTGGCACTCCTAAAACGGCAATGTATGGTGGAGTAACCAGGTCACGTGTTTCTTCGCAAAGCTGGAAAAGAGTAATAAGACAAGCATTCCAGAAGGAAAGCAACGACGAAGATTGGTTAAAAGGCTATCGTACTAAGAAAGTCAGTGCTTTGTTGAGTCAAAGAATTCAAGATTTAAAACCGGATTTAGACGAGGATGCAGCAACTAAAGCCGCAAATGATTTATTAAAAACCGCAGGTCTAAAAGTAAAATTAGATAAAAAGAATGGCGAATTTCTGACAGGAGCCTTGTTATTTGTTAGCAAAGGTCAATTGAATAAATTGGCGCAATATGCAATTGATAATCCGGATCTGGGAGAAAAAAAGAGTAAAGAATTAAAAGAAACAAAAAAAGAGTTAAAACAAATTTTATTAAATGACAATTCTCTTGCTTTAGCTATGTTCGGCCGAATGATAGCCGATGATCCGTCTCTTAACGTTGATGCAGCTGTACAAGTAGCTCACGCAATTTCAACCCATGAGATTGTGCCCGAATTTGATTACTTTACTGCTATTGATGATAAGAGAAAAGAAGATGAAGCTGGTTCAGCCATGTTAGGTACAATTGAATATAATTCTTCTACTCTCTATCGTTATGCCAATATTAATGTTAATGAATTAGAAAAGAATATTGGTTCTGATTTAACAATTAAAGGCGCAAAATTATTTATTAAAGAATTTATCAGCACTATGCCTACTGGCAAAGAAAATACTTTTGCTAATAAAACCGTTCCGCAATATGTTTTAGTGACAATTAGGAAAGACACCCCTGTAAATCTGGTCTCTGCTTTTGAAAATCCGGTTAAATCTCATGGTGGCTACGTTAAGGCCTCTATTGATCGCTTGGAGAACGAATATCAAGCAACGCAAAAATTTGTTGAAGCACCTGTTGCCTGCTTCGTTCTGACAACGGATCATTCTGATTTGAAGCAGGTTGAAAACTTAAGTGATTTACTTGATAAAGTAGGACAAGTTTTAGCTGAGAAGGTAAGTCAAGATGAAAACGATAACGCTTAGACTAACCGCGCCGCTGCAATCTTACGGTGACCAGGCTACGTTTAATTATCGTACTTCAACTTCATATCCGACTAAAAGTGCGATCATCGGCATAGTGGCGGCCGCACTCGGTTATTCGAGGGATGACAACAGAATCTCCAAATTAAATGATCTACAAGTAGCTGTCAGGATAGATCAACCGGGAACTACTATGACTGATTTTCAGACAGTGCGGTATTCTCAATCTAAGGGAGCAAAACTGACTTATCGTGATTACTTGCAAGATGCGGTCTTTATAGCAGCTATTGGTAGTTCCAATGATGAATTAATCGACAAAATAGTAGACGCTCTGCATTTTCCCACTTATCAGCTATATTTGGGAAGGCGCTCTAATCCACCGGCAGGTCCATTAAAAATAAATGTTAAAAAAGATGTGAACCCACTAGAAGTTTTAACAAATTTAGAGTGGCGGGCATCAGATTGGTTTAAGAAAAGATATGGTGCTGAACATTTTCAAGCGGACATTATCGCTGATGCTGTTTTACTGCCTGATCATTCCAGTACATTGGTTAGAGATAAGGTGGGTTCGTTTAGCCAAAATAATCGATATCATCAATACCGTCCTATTTGTGAGACTTCTGTTGAGTTAAAGAATCCCTTTTACAAACCAGGAGATACTAGTCATGATATTATGTCTTTTTTATCAAAGAGGTTTGATTAATGTATTTATCTAGAGTACAGATTGATACCAAGAATCGGCAGAAGCTGAAGAATCTAACTCATCTTGGCGCTTATCATAACTGGATCGAACAAAGTTTTCCTCAGGAAATTGAAAGGGGTCAGCGTAAGAGACACTTATGGCGAATTGATTACTTGAATGGTAAAGCATATTTATTAGTTCAAAGCGAACAGCAACCTGATCAAAAGCGCTTTGAGAAATATGGAGTTACTGGTAGTGCTGAATCTAAGAACTATGATATCTACTTGGCTCAATTAAAAAATAATGGCATTTATCGTTTTAGATTAGTAGCCAATCCTGTCTATAGAGATGGAAAAACGGGAAGGATCTTCCCGCATGTAACTGTTCTTCAGCAAAAGAAATGGTTGTCAGAACGAGCAGCAAAGTTAGGTTTTCAGATTGTAAATAATCAGTTTGATATAGTTCAAAGGGATTATCCGATCTTGTATCGTAAAGGTGGTAGGAAAATAAAGCTCAGCAGAGTGGCTTTTGAAGGCTTGCTAAGAATAACTGATTTGAATCTATTTCAAAGAGCTTTAAAAAATGGTATTGGCAAAGAAAAAGCTTATGGTATGGGGTTAATGACTGTCATCCCAGTAGAAAGATGAAAACTGGTTTTGGTGCTAAGAAACCTGAGCTTAATGAGCTTACGCGTGTAAAAGATAGGGTTAGTTTTCTTTATCTGGAACATGCGGATATTAAACGACAGGATAGTGCGCTCAAAGTTGAAGATCAACAAGGAATTATCTTTGTTCCGGCCGCAATTATTAACGTTCTCTTTTTAGGCCCAGGGGTAAATATTACTCATAGAGCCATGGAGCTTATCGGGAATACTAGTATGGCTGTTGTCTGGGTTGGTGAATATGGTGTGCGCCAGTACGCGCATGGACGAGCTCTGAATCATTCTTCAACTTTAATTGAAAAACAAGCTAAGCTTGTATCAAATAAACGAACACGAGTCCAAGTTGCCAGAAAAATGTATCAAATGCGTTTCCCTCATGAAGATATTTCTGGCCTTTCAATGGCTGAATTAAGAGGCAAGGAAGGATCAAGAATTAGAAACGTTTATCGCCAGGAGTCTAAGAAGAGTGGGGTTAAATGGTACAGAAGACAATATAAAGTCGATAACTTTAATGATAGTTCTCCGATAAACAAAGCGTTAACTGAAGCCCATCAATGTTTATATGGCCTGAGTTATGCGGTCATTACTGCTTTAGGAGCATCACCGGCTTTAGGATTTGTTCACACAGGTCATGATCTTTCTTTTGTTTATGATTTTGCTGATTTATACAAAGCAAAATATTCAATCCCGATTGCTTTTAAAGTAACTGCTAAATATGGTGACAATGACATCAGTGATAGAGTGCGCTTAGCGATGAGGGATGCCTTTAGAAATGGTCAATTGTTAAAACAAATGGTTTCTGATTTGAAATATTTACTGAATGCTCAAGACTTTGTTTCAACAACAACTATTATGAGCTTGTGGGACGATAAAGAAGGATTAAAAAAATTTGGTGTTCAGTATCATGAGTTTGAAGAATGATTGTTGTTACTTTAAGTAAAGTTCCGGATTCCTTACGGGGTGATTTAACCCAATGGTGTCAGGAAATTCAAACTGGCGTTTATGTTGGTAATCCTAATTCCAAGGTACGTGAATTGTTATGGCAGCGGATTTGTAAAAATATAGGCTCAGGCGAAGCAACTTTAGTCTATAGCATTAATAATGAGTTAGGCTATGGCATTAGAACTAACAGAAAAGATTGCCGGGTTCAGGACTATGACGGCTTACCGTTTTTGGTTCATTTATCTGCTATTCAAGCAAAACCAGGCTTTAGTAAAGCAGCCAAATTTAGAAGAGCTGAATTAGCTAGACGCAAGAAACTAAGGCAAAATTATGAGGCAGTTAATTTTGTGGTTTTAGATATCGAGACAACGGGCCTTAATGTTGATGAAGATAAAATTTTGTCGATTGGAGCAATTAAGATTTATCATAATGTAGTTTCTAAATTCTACCGCGAAATTAAGGTGGATTGTCAAATTCCAAGTAGTATTTCAAGGTTGACGGGTCTTACAAATTCTATCTTAGATAAAAGTGGAGTTCGCTTAGATCAGGTTTTAAAAGAATTCATGAAATTTATTAAAGGACTTCCATTAGTAGGTTATAATGTCAATTTTGATATTGATTTTTTAGAAAAAGCTCTAAATGATGAATTGAGTCTAAGTATTAATAACCAAGTTATTGATCTAATGAGTCTAGTCAAGAAAAAAGAAAAATTTTTAAATGACTATAAGTTGAAGACTGTTTTACAGCATTACGGTATTAAAAATAAAAGACCACATGAGGCTCTGTCTGATGCAAGAGCAACTTATGAATTGGCTTTAAAACTGTTGAAAAATGGTGTTTTGCAATTTTGAGAAAGGCTTTGTATCAAGGATTTTTTAGTGTATTCTCCACGTATGTGGAGGTGATCCTACTCTTGTAGCGGGTGGCATCCTGGCACCGGAGTATTCTCCACGTATGTGGAGGTGATCCTTAATCAGCTAAAAGGTCGCCAAACGGTTGACGGTATTCTCCACGTATGTGGAGGTGATCCCACAAAAATAATATTTTTTGACACAAACTATGATACACAAAAAAGCCACCCCAGGAACTTAATCCCCAGAGTATTCTCCACGTATGTGGAGGTGATCCTTGATGTAGCTGTTTCATTTACACGTACTTGTTGTATTCTCCACGTATGTGGAGGTGATCCTACAAATCAACACCATTATCATTTTGCCAGCGGGTATTCTCCACGTATGTGGAGGTGATCCCAATACAAACGTATTGCAAATGGTAAACAAGCGGTATTCTCCACGTATGTGGAGGTGATCCCACCATTGGTGGCATTGTCAAAGCATGGAATGGGTATTCTCCACGTATGTGGAGGTGATCCTTACTACGATGCAATCAAGTCTTTGCAGGAGCAGTATTCTCCACGTATGTGGAGGTGATCCTGAGATATTATTCATTAAATAAGATTAATAAAAATATTCTCCACGTATGTGGAGGTGATCCCAGCCTTTTCGATAGCACCGTTAATTTGGTTAAGTATTCTCCACGTATGTATATTGACTGTATTTTTACAGGTCAGTTAGTAGATTTACCGACAATAGCTAAAGAGACTAATAATTTAATTATTACCGCACAACACATGGATTCTTTAAAGCCAGGTAGAGGCATGGGTCATGTTTTACCAGAAGCTCTTGGTCATGTAGGAATTAAAGCCGTCGTTTTGAATCATGCTGAAAAGACTCTGACGATTGCAGAATTAGATGCAACTATTAAGAGGGCAAAGGAAGTGGGGTTAGCTACTATCGTTTGCTCAGATACAGTTGAACAATGCCGTGCAATTGCTGAATTAAATCCCGATGTCATGATTTGTGAGCCTGATAGTTTAATTGGTACGGGGAATAGCAGTAATGAAGATTATATTAAATCGACAACAGCTGCTGTTCGTTCAGTGAATCCCAATATTTTAATTATGCAGGCAGCTGGCGTAAGTACCGGTCAAGACGTTGAAAAAATTATGCAACTTGGTGCTGATGGCACCGGTGGAACTAGTGGCATTATTAAAGCACCTAGCTGGGAAGCTAAAATAGTAGAAATGATGTCAGCTTTAGTTAAATTTAAGTAGCAAAGAGATCAAAATGAATATCTATCAAGAAGACATTAATTTAAAGACAAAAGCGCGAATAAACTACATTAATATTACTGACAAGGTGAAGAGTATTATTAAAAAATCAAATGTTAAAAATGGTTTGGTTTTAGTACAAACTTCGCACACAACTTGTTCAGTATTATTTGAAGAATATGTTCATGATAAAGACTTTAATGGCGACGAATACTTGCAAGTAGATTTAAATCACATTCTGGATAAATTAGTACCAAGAGAATTATCTGAAAATACCAATTATCGTTATCCAGGTCCTAAGCACGTA
>DIRM01000040.1:0-59918 GCA_002427545.1 Mageeibacillus sp. UBA5436
ATTAAACATTGAGGAGAAAAAATGGCAAATATTTTTTGGCAGGGTGTGAATTATAATATTCCTATCATTTATGAGGATAATCATTTGATTATTGTAGAAAAACCTGTTGGTATGCTTTCACAGGGTGATAAAACTGGTGATGTCGATTTATTAAATCTTATTAAAGAATATATTCGAATTAAATACGAAAAACCCGGTGCCGCTTGGCTCGGTTTAATACATCGTTTAGATAGACCAGTAGGAGGCTTAATGGTTTTCGCAAAAACTTCAAAAGCCGCATCCCGTTTATCTGAACAGATTAGAGAACATACTTTTATCAGAAAATATTTAGCTGTTGTTCATGCGGAATTAAAACCGCAAAATGCAAGCTGGTCTGATCATATCAGTAAAAATAAAATCAAAGGTAAATACATTGCCGATTCAAATTTAGATCCTCGTTATATAGATAAATATCAAGCTTGTTCTCTCAATTATCAAGTTCAAGCCTATTTGCCCAAAGAAAACATCTCTTTGGTTGAAATCGAATTAAAAACAGGACGAAGTCATCAAATTCGAGCTCAAATGAAAGCCCATAATCACCCTTTGGTAGGTGATCGCCTTTATGGCAAGCTCACCGATTTTGATCGTCAAGCTGAAGGCCCTGCTTTATATGCCTCTTTTTTGCAATTTAAACATCCTGTTAAAGATGAAATTATGATTTACAAAAATCGTCCCGAAAATTTTCCATTTGTTTTATTTAAATAATAATTATTATAAATATTATATGAACCAATATTAATATTAGAAGGGGTTTAACATGATTAAAACAAAAGATCTTATCACCTATCAAAATACTTTGGTTGAAGCTTTATTAGCAGAAATCGAATATCCTTGGCAGGTATTGTCACAAATTCACGATTATATTTTAGAAATTGGACCTAAATTATCAATTGAAGATTTTAAACAAATAGATGATAATATTTGGATTCATAATTCAGTTAAAATTGCTAAGACTTCAACCATTATTGGTCCAACCATTATTGATGAAAATACGGAAATTAGGCCGGGTGCATTTATCCGGGGAAATGTATTTATTGGTAAAAATTGTGTTGTAGGAAATTCTACAGAAATCAAAAATAGTTTATTAATAGAACATGTCGAAGTCCCACATTATAATTATGTTGGTGATTCAATTTTGGCTCCTTATAGTCATTTAGGCGCAGGTTCTATCACTTCGAATATTAAAGCAGATCGCCAAAATATTATTATCAACGTCAATGGCGAAAAAATTGAAACTGGTTTAAGAAAAATCGGAGCCATTTTAGGGGATCATGTCGAAATTGGCTGTAATGCTGTTTTAAACCCCGGTACAATCATTGGAAAAAACAGTCATGTTTATCCTTTATCTATGGTTCGAGGTTATGTTCCGAGCAATCATATTTATAAAAATAAAAGCGAAATTGTTTTAATTGAAGATAAATAACTTTAATTTATTTTATAGAAGAGAAGACAACTTTTTTATTTTAAATTTATCCAGGAGTATTTAAATGAAGAATACTATTAAACGCTTGCAAGCAGCCATTCAAATTCCAACTTGTTCTCACCCAGAAGCTAAGGATACAAATTGGTTATATTTTGATGAATTTATTAAATATCTAGAAAATTATTATCCAATCATTCATCAAAATTTAGAAAAAACAATTGTAAATAATTACGGTTTAATATTTCATTGGCGAGGCCAATCTAACAAATCAAACGCTTCCCTACCTATTTTATTAACAGCCCATTATGATGTGGTCGCTGCTTCTGAAGAAGGCTGGCAACATCCACCTTTTTCTGGATATGATGATGGAGAATATATTTGGGGTCGTGGTACTTTGGATGATAAAAGTTCTTTAATTTGTATTTTAGAAGCCATTGAACAATTATTATCTGAAAACTATATACCACCTTATGATATTTATTTTGCTTTTGGTTTTGATGAAGAACAAGGTGGAAATTTAGGTGCGCAAAAAATTGCGGATTATTTTTTAGAAAAACAAATTCATTTTCAATATGTGTTAGATGAAGGAGGAGCTATTGTCGGTGGCAAAACATTAGGTGTTAAACCAGATTTAGCCGTTGTTGGCATCGCAGAAAAAGGCAATAATAGCTTTCGACTAACATTTAAGGGTGAAGAGGGACATTCTTCTACACCGCCAAATCACACAGCAATAGGAAAAATGGCAGCTTTTATTCAACAAGTTGAAAATCATCCCATGCCTGTTCATTTAACAGAAACAGTAATTGAAATGTTAAAGGCTCTATCCGAACAAATGTCAGGAATCCAAAAATTCGCCTTAACATATCCTAAAACTTTTTTCCCCATTGTTAAAAAAATTCTTTTAAAGAATAAACAAACTGCAGCTATGCTCCGCACAACTTTTGCTTTTACCATGACAAATTCTGGTTCTGGTCATAATGTTTTACCCAAAGAAGCTACTTGCGTCGTTAATGCTAGAATTTTACAAGGAGATAGTGTTCAATCTATCAAGGATTATTTTAATCATTTTGGTTTTGACTATAAAATTGAAAGCATTTTAGAAAATGAGCCAACTGCAATAAGTGATGTTCATTCCAATGCCATGTCTTATCTTGCAGACCGCATTCAAACTACTTTTAACGGAACCATCGCTTTACCGTATTTAATGGTTGGCGGTACCGACAGCCGCTACTATGAAAAAGTTACAGATCAAACTTTCCGTTTTTTACCTTGTCGTTTAACTAATGACGAATTAGCGACGATGCATGCTACTAATGAAAGAATTTCACATGAGAATTTAGAAAAAATGATTCTTTTTTATAAGGAATTCTTAATAAATTTAGCTTAGGAAATGTAAAGTTATTTAAAAATTGAAGGAGGCAATATGAGCTTCAATTTAAATCATCCTATTTTATTCCTTTTTGCAGGTATTGTTATTGCCTTTGTTTTAGGTCAATCTTTTTTCTTTTTGATAAAAGCTTGGAAAAGAGCCAGAGAACTTGGCATAGCTAAAAAAACCTTAAAAAATCTTTCCATCGGCAGTGCTCTCTTTTCCGTAGCACCTGCCATTAGCATTTTACTCGGTTTGATCAGTCTCTCTCGTTTTTTAGGCTTGCCTCTTCCATGGCTAAGACTCTCTGTGCTCGGTGCTTTAACTTATGAATTACCTGCAGCAGCTGCAGTCGCTAAAATATTAAATTTGCCTTTAGATCAACCTATTATGAATGCTTCCATTTATATTGCTATATCTTGGGTCATGACTTTAGGTATTATGGCTGGAATCATTGTTATTTTATTTTTTCAAAAAAAGATGGAAAACAATCTCATCAAAATGAAAAAGAAAGATTCTAAATGGAGCAGTATTTTAATGGATTCTTTATTTGTCGGTATGATTGCTACTTTTTTAGGTATGGTTTTTGCTGACATACACCTTGGTTTAGAAGGCTGGATACCTGTTTTCGTCATGCTATTTTCAGCCTTATTGATGTTAATAATGGGCTTGTTAATCAAAGTTTTTAAATGGCAATGGCTCGAAAATTATGCAATGCCTTTCAGTATGCTTGGTGCTATGGCATTTGCTATACCTTTAACTAATTGGATTCAGGGTTAAGGAGAAATGAAATGAAAAATCAAATAACGAAAACTTATCGTGAACGCGTACATACTTGGGGTAGAACTTCCTTGGTTTTAGCCATTTTGTTCTTTATTTCTTATCCAATTATCACCAGTATTTATTTTCAAGAGAAACCAGACTTTCAAGTCATATTAAAAGGTCTATTAGCTGTAGCGCCTATCTATTGGACCGTTGGAATTATTGAGGCTTTAACCTTTGGTCCCATGTTAGGATCTGGAGGGGCTTATTTAGGATTTGTCACTGGCAATTTAACCGCTATGAAAGTGCCAGCTGCCATACGTGCCATGCAAATAGCTAAAGTAGAGCCTAACAGCGAAGAAGGCGAAGTGATATCAACAATCGCGATAGCAATCAGCTCTATTGTCACTACTATTATCTTAATTATAGGTATGCTTCTATTAAATCAATTAACGCCTTTTTTAGAATCACCTACTTTAGCACCCGCTTTTGCCAATATCTTACCTGCACTCTTTGGCGGCTTGGCTGTTGTATTTTTATCTAAGAACAGTAAAATTGCAATTGCTCCAATTATATTGATGCTAATACTATTCTTAATCAAACCTTCTCTGTCTAGTTCGGTCAGTGTTTTAATTCCAATTAGCGTTTTAATCACTGTTGGTGTTGCTAGATTTATGTATAAAAAGAATTGGTTATAAATTACTTATGATAGTTTTGATGATTGAGAATTTTATAAGCTCGAAACAATTGTTCTAAAATTATAATTCGGGCTAATAAATGCGGAAAAGTCATTTTTGAAAGGCTTATAATTTGATTAGCACGCTGACGAACTCGATCATCAAAACCAATTGAGCCACCTATTATAATAGCTATATTTGATCCTGCATGATTTATCGTTTGAGCAAATTGTAATGAGTCCATTTGTCTGGCTTTAACATCAAATAGAATTAAATATTCATTGTCTTTGACCGTTTTTAAGAGCCTCTCGCTTTCATCTTCGATGATACGTTCTGCTTCAAAAGCTGGATTGGCTTCTTTTAATTCAATAATCTGACATTTATGAAAGTGCTGAATTCGTTTTAAATAATCCTGTTCAACAGATTTCATCCCCTTGTCTTTCATTTTGCCAATACAGATAATCCGAATCATTGTCATTCATCACCTTTCTTTTATTCAAATGCTATTTTTAAGGATTTTCAAATAAAAAACAAGAGTTCATTTTTTTAATTTCTTTCATATTAATAATATGTTTTTTTAAAAGTTGACGGCAATGCCCTTTATCATTAAAATGAAATTTGTTATCGGGGTGTAGCTCAGGTGGCTAGAGTGCATGCTTGGGGTGCATGAGGTCGCAAGTTCAAGTCTTGTCACTCCGACCAGTAAAAAGCACTGATTTAATTCTTTTCAGTGCTTTATTTTTATATAAATTTTCTGATATTCAGAAACATTTTGAACTAATCAACTATGGTTCAAAATATCCAATCGTTCAAGTGGAGATTAAAGTATGACGAAACGACAAGATTATATTTCATGGGATGAATATTTTATGGGTATTGCCTTATTATCCGCGCAAAGAAGCAAAGACCCTAATACACAAGTTGGTGCTTGTGTTGTTAATCAAGATAACAAAATTGTATCCGTTGGTTATAATGGAATGCCTCTGGGCGTTAATGATGACGATTTTCCTTGGGAACGTGAAGGAAATTTTTTAGATACAAAATATCCTTATGTTTGCCATGCTGAATTAAATGCCATTTTAAACAATCCTGGGATATCTTTAAAAGATTGTTCTATTTATGTTCCTTTATTCCCTTGTAATGAATGTTGCAAAGCAATTATCCAATCTGGTATCAAAAAAGTTATTTATTTATCTGATAAATATGCTGAAACAGACGGCACCATTGCTTCTAAAAGAATGATGGATGCTGCCAAAGTAATCTATCAACCATTAAAAACAGATTTAGAAGAATTAACCATTTCATTTCGCGTTGCGGATGTTTAAATTCAATTTTTAATTGTAATAAACTTGTAAACCGAACATAGTTTTCCTTTCTTGACTCCGAACGTTTGTTTTGTTAAATTATAAAAGAACAAACGTTCGAAAGAAGGAAAATTTATGATTAATTTATTATTTTATATATCACTTTTAACATTAAGTTTATTTACTTATTTACGTTTAAGTAATGAAGATACTCTTATTTCATCTGAAGAACAAGAATATTTGAAAATTCAACATGAATTAAAAATTCTGCATCAAAGGAAACAAAACCTCAATAAGATGCAAGAAAATCTAAAATATCAAAAACAAAATCAAATTTATTCTAAAGATATCGATTTATTTGTTATCCAATCTCATAAAATTAATAGAGACAAAGATAAAATAGCAATCATCTCAAAAAATCAGAAAACTCCACTATCTGATGATAAAATTGCTTAATTGAATTTACTTCGCTATAATTCAAAGGCAAGTTTTAATATTTGTTTTGGAAGCGTAGCGAAGAGGCCGTAACGCGCCGCACTCGAAATGCGGTTGTCCAGTAATGGGCACGTGGGTTCGAATCCCACCGCTTCCGCCAATCCACTAAAAGCCCTATTCTATGGGCTTTTTTAATATCTATGATACTATTATCATGCTTAAAAAATATTTATCGCGATTTAGGTTAAAAGGAGCTAAAATATGGAGAAGAAATTTTTCAAAAAAATATACAGCCACAAAGACTTTTATAAAGCTCTTGTGCTTTCCTTTAGAAGTGCTAAATACCTTAGATTAAACCGTAAGAAAAACCTTATATCTCCCCAGTTTAAAGAAAGAATTATGTTAGCCGTTACTGAAGTCAATGGTTGTGAAGCATGTTCATATGCCCATACAAAATTCGCTTTAGAGGAAGGAATGGCTATAGGAGAAATCAATGCTATCTTAAGCGGTGATACAAAAACTATTCCAGAAAACGAACTTATCGGTATTTTTTTCGCACAGTATTATACAGATAATAACGGAAAGGTTTCACAAAAATCCTGGCAAAGCCTTGTGGATAAATATGGTGAAGAAAGCGCCATGATTATTTTAGCTATGATTCGAATGATGAATGTAGGTAATATATACGGTATGGCATATAGTGCCCTTCGTGATCGTATCAAGGGTAAGCCTTCCGGTAAGACAAGTTTATTCTATGAAATTTCCATTATGCTATCGATTATTCTATATGTGCCCGCGGCAATCATCCACGCAATCTTTGATAACATCAGAAAGAAAACAATTTATCCTTTTTAAAAGGATAAATCTGCCCTTTCACAATTTTATTGATAATAGAAAAATTATATTATTATACTTTTTCCATTAATCAGAATATTTCCTAATAATTATTTGATGATAATCACGAAAATGCCGCTATTATAGACCTTTAAGCCAATTTAAGTTGACAAGGTTATAAAAAATCATCATAATAATTTTTGCATTATATTAAAGGAGGCTCCTCATGAACAAAACTGAATTAGTTGCTGCTGTTGCAGAAGAAACTAAGTTGAGCAAAAAAGATAGCCAGAAAGCAGTTAATGCTGTTTTAGAAACAATTACTAATGAATTAGAAAAAGGCGAAAAAGTTACATTAGTTGGATTTGGTACATTTGAAGTTCGTAATCGTGCTGAACGTCAAGGTAGAAACCCTGCAACTAAAGAGACTATCACAATTCCCGCTTCTAAATCACCTGCATTCAAGGCTGGTAAGGGTTTAAAAGATCGTGTTAACAAGTAATTTTTAACAATTATTTTATGCTAAAGGCTATCATTGATAGCCTTTTTCTTTTTTCAATGATTTTTTTATTTCTTTAAACTCTTTTAAATCTTCTACTAAATTCTCTGCCTCATTAATTAATTTGTATATCGTAGATCGATTTCCTCTTGTTTTTATATTCTCATCAAAAAAATAAGTTTTATTAATATTCTTTAATCTTTCTTTTTTCTCTTTTGCCTCTAGTTTTCTAAAAGCATAACGTACTGAATAACAAACTTTATTGGGATCACTTTGAAATATTTCAGCAATTAAGGGATACAAATTATTAGAAAATGATACAAGTAATGATTTATCTAATAAGCAATGTATAATAATTTGATGAATAAATTTCGTTCCTATCAAGCTTTTGTCAAATTCATATTTATCAATCAAAAAATCAGCTGTTTTTTCTAATTTCTCTGTTTTTTGATTTTGTAGATTAAAGCGAGATTCCATCAATTGCATGGTCACCGTTTTCATGTTTTTATACGCGGTAGGAAAACCTTTTCTTCCATCAACAATATAATGTAGATTCCCTTGTAGATCCGGCAATCCGATTAGACCATTCTTTTTTAAAGCTTGCTCAAACTTCGAAAATAATTCTTTATTATTGCTGCATATAGAAAAATGCAAATCAGGTTTTTGATGAATTTGTATGAGATCTTTATTCATTAAATTTACCTCCAAACAGATGTTAATAGATGGTAAATAAATGGAAATTAATGATTCTATTATAGCTATAATCTATAATTATGTAAATTATATCATAGCAATTAAAATAATTATCATTTTTAATAAATAATCGACTTAATTCTTTGGCAGAATTTCTTCAATAATGGGTTCTTCCGTTTCTGTTAAAGTTTTTGTAATTTCACTATTAATAATAATTTTTGTATTCGGTAAATATGATATGGAATATTCCGATTTAGAATCAATGGGATCATTTTTAAAGCCAGTAATATATGTTTTACCATCAATAATATAACGATGGTTTTTTACAATTATCTCATTACCAGAGATAGTTCGTTTCTTAGTGTTATTTTGAATTAGATTAATTGAATCTAAAAGTCTAGGAAAAGTATCAAAAAGAATGATCATTACAAATAAAAAAACTATAAAGACTGGTAACAGGTAACCAATTCCTTTTCGATTCTGCCCTGTCCAATTGATTTGTAAGCGTTGCCTTAAAGCTATAAATAGTGTTATAACTAAAATCAAGCTTACTATTAAAGCTATAATAAAATATACTATCATACAAAAGTCCTATCTCGAAAATTATTCTATCATATTAAGAAAATCTTGTTCGCTTAAGATCTTAATGTTTAAAGATTCCGCTTTTGTCAATTTACTTCCAGCATTTTCACCAGCAACAAGATAATCTGTTTTAGAGGAAACGGCTGAAGTTACTTTACCACCATTTTTTTCAATGATTTCTTTAATTTGTTGTCTATTAAAATTAATTAAAGTGCCTGTAACAACAAAAGTCTTATTTTCTAAAACCAATGGTTTATCTGATTCGATTTTTTCTTCATGTAAATTTAATCCTAATTTTTTAAAGTCTGCTATTATTTTTTGATTTTCTATTTGATCAAAGAATTCAATAATCGAATGTGCAGCATTTGGTCCAACATCAGGAACTTGCTGTAATTCTTCTTCTGAAGCCTGCATGATTAAATCAATATCATTAAATTCAGCTACAAGATTTTTTGCTGTTTGAGGACCTATATGAGTAATACCCAAAGCAGCTATAAAGCGGTCAAAACTACGTTTTTTTGAATCTTCAATGGCAGCTAAAAGATTATCTACTCTTTTTTCTCTGCCAATTACACCATCTGTGATTAATTCTTCGCGATACTCATGCAAATGATAAATATCCGTCAGATGCTTGAGATAATTTTTTTGCCATAATTTCTGTACTGATGATTCCCCTAAACCAACAATATCCATTGCTTCTTTGGAAGCAAAATATTCAATTTTACGTGTCATTTGAGCAGGACAGTCAAGCCCTGTGCAATAGAGATTAGAACCATCATCAATATATTCTGTTTTAGCACCACATATCGGACAATATTCTGGTAGCTTAAACTTTGGAATATCTGCTTCGCGTTTAGAATAATCAACCGCAACTACGGCTGGGATAATATCTCCACCTTTATGTATCGTAACGGTATCATTTAAACGAATATCTAAAGTGTCAACATAATCTTGATTATGTAAAGTTGCCCTAGAAACCGTACTACCTGCAATAACAACAGGTTCCAAAATTGCCATAGGTGTAATTCTACCCGTTCGTCCAACTTGAGCAATCAAATCTATGACTTTTGTCTCTTGCTGTTCTGGTAAATATTTATAAGCTACAGCCCAACGAGGTACCTTTGAACTATTTCCTAAAGCTTCGCGCATGGCCAATGAATCTACTTTAATGACAGCACCATCAATACCATAAGGTAGAGAGGCTCTCTTTGTGTTAATATCTTCAATGGCTGCTAAAATTTCTTCATTGCTTTGGCATAGATAATAGTCTGGACTTACAGGAAATCCTAAATTTTTTAAGAACTCCAAGCTTTCATGATGTGTTTCGAAAGTTTTATCAGCATAAGCTTGTAAGTTAAAAATAAATAAACTTAAACCTCTTTCTCTTACAATTTCAGGATCAAGTTGTCTTAATGTACCAGCTGCAGAATTTCGTGGATTGGCAAAGATCTTTAAACCTTTAGCTTCTTGTTCTTTATTGATATCTTCAAAACGTTGTTTATTCATATAAACTTCACCACGTATTAAGAGATCAGAAATTGAGGATGGCAAAACCCTTGGTACCGTATTTATTTGTTTAATATTCTCGGTCACAATTTCGCCATTGTTAATTCCATCTCCACGTGTTAAAGCTTGATTTAATAGGCCATTTTTATACTCTAAACTAATTGATAAGCCATCAATTTTTTGTTCAACTACAAAACGAACATCTGGAAAGCGTTGACGAACATTGTTAACATAATCGATGACTTCATTTTTAGAAAAAACGTCCGTTAAGCTCAGCATAGGAATGCGATGAGGCGCCGTTTCAAAACGACTTGCTACAGTTCCTCCAACATGCATAGTTGGTGAATGTTCTTTTTTTAAATCTGGATATTTTTCTTCTAATACTTTTAAACGATTTAATAATAAGTCATATTCTGAATCATCAACCAAAGGTGCATCATGGTCATAATAAGCTGTATTTAATTTTTCTAATTCGGTAGCTAAGCGATTCATCTCCTCGGATATCGCTTTTAGATGCTCTGTCTTTTCTGCCAATTGCTCATCTGACTTATGCATAATAATTCTCATTTCTAGATTAATATTTATATTTTACCAAATGTCTAGCTTAAAGTTAAACATGTTTCTAGGTTTCTTATCCAAATGACAAATTAGCATAAATAAAATCAGAAGAAAAAACAAGTAAATATATTAGTTTATAAATTATTTCTAAAAACTATTTACATGTTAAAATAAAACAAAGCAAAATGAGAGTGAGTTACTTAATAGATATGGAACGTATTGATAAAATTTTAGCACAATCAGGATATGGCAGTCGTAAAGAAATAAAGCAAATGATCAAAGCTGGGCGAATTCAAGTGGCGGATCAAGTTATTGATGACTTGGGCTATAAGATTGATTTAATTGATTTGCCTTTATTAACCATTGATGGACAAAATGTAAAAATCTATGATTCTTTAATTTTTATGTTGAACAAACCCTCAGGCTACATTACTGCCTTAAATGATGATCATCATCGAACAATTGCTGAATTCATTCCTGAAAAATGGCAGAATAAAGGACTCTTTCCAATCGGCAGATTAGATAAAGATACTGAAGGACTTTTACTCATTAGCAATGATGGCCAATTATCACATCGTATTTGTTCACCAAAATGGGAAATCAAAAAAACATATTGGTTAATCATTGAAGGTAAGCCTTTTCAACAAGATGATATAGAAAAATTTTCACAAGGCTTTAAAACTTTAGATGGTTCAATATTTTTACCATCCGAATTAAAAATTATTGATGGTTATGAAGCCGAATTGACGGTTTATGAAGGCCAGTATCATCAAGTGAAACGCATGATGAAATCTACTGGACGAGAAGTAAAATTATTAAGACGCATTCAGATTGCTCATTTAGAATTAGATCCAAAATTAGAATCTGGAGAAATGCGTCTGTTAACTGATAATGAAAAAGCCGATTTGTATCATACTTGTCAATTAGACTGAAGATATAATCAGGTGGATGCGTTTATTATGCATCGGACCTGGCAAAGGCATTGCTCATATTATTTGAAGCTTCAAATAAGACTTTATCTAATAAATTATCTGTTTCAATTTTTAACATTTTTGCTAATTTTTCATTTGCTTCTTCGCATAACTTTTTAGCTTCATTTACATTTTCGATTATCAATTGATCATATTCTTTAATAATTTTTCTAGCTTCAACTACCGTTTTTATTTGATAGCGTTCAATATAGCTGCCACATAGATGAAAATTTGAATCGGCCAAAGCAGCAATGATTCTATTCGCCCAATAAAAATTATCCGTTGATATTTTTTCACTGGTATTCGCCAAATAATCTGGAGTTTTATCAATATTGGTATAAAAAGGAATGAGCGTATTAAAAACATTGCATCCATATGTTACCCATTCGAGCGCCATACATTCAGCTGGCAAATCTGGTCGAATCTGCACAAGACCAAGCGTTGAGGTGCGATTGATACCAATGGATCGATAAGAATTTTTCAATTTCAGATCTGCTCGTTTGCTATAAGCATCATACGGGGTTTCTTGAAAATGATTGGAAAGTGCATATTTCACTTCTTCTGAGGTAATTTTCTTATCAGGTTTGCGTGACCAAGGGATATCATTAGAGAGGGGTGTGTAATCTGCATTAGGTCCATCCCAGACATTCGAATTTTGATTAAAGAATCTTTGTAAAACCCAAGCTCTTGGCGTATTGTACAGATGATCTGAATCCGTAGCTGTACCAAAAATTAATCTTGGATTAATCAATTCATCAAAAGCCGGATTGAGATGATTTTCCGTCATAAATTCATGTAAATCTTTTGAACATATATGATTCTCTTTTTTGCCAAAGGCATCTTCTAAATCAAAATTATCCACGCCTAATTGATTCGGCATAATGACATAATGATCGTCTGGTACTCTTTTGGCATACCAATGATGTCCTCCGATTGTTTCCAACCACCAAATCTCATTGACGTCTTGAAAAGCAATACCGCTCATTTCGTAGGTACCATATTCCTCTAACAATGAACCTAAATGCATAACTCCTTCTCTTGCCGATTTGATATAAGGCAAAACAAGAGTCACAAAGTCTTCTTCGCCAATACCACCAGCTTGTTCTGCTTGATAATCAGGCGAATCCTTTTCACCTATTGCCTTTTTATATTCAACTAAAGGATCAGCCGCTAATAATCGTTCATTTGCCGTCAGAGTTTCGGTTGCCGTCATCGAAACGTTTGCTGTATTAACACCATAGGCACCCCATATACCCTCATCGTTGATAGCATTCGGTGTATAGGTATATTGCATAGGATTATCCGGTAAATCTATTTCAACTTTTGATATAACGGATTTATATTGTCTTGGTTGTTCTGAAGCTTTCATTACTAAAAATTTTTTAGGGCAAAAACTTCCTGATCCCGTATCTTCATTACGAGCTACCATAGTGGAACCATCATAGGAGGCTTTTTTCCCGACTAAAATTGTTGTACATGCCATATTATTGACCTCTTTCATATCTTATACTCGTATAATTGTAGCACTTCAGAAAAAGAGTTTTAAAAAAATTAACCCCCTAATCTTGGATTTTTTCAAGATTAGAGGATTGTAAGATGAGTTTATATCTTTAGTTAATATATTTTTTTATTTTTGTGTTAAACCAAAGTCAGAAACTAATACATGACCATTAATATTTCTTGCTTTATCTGAGATTAAAAATACAAGATTATCTGCAATCTCATCAGCTGATGCCATCATTTTTTTCATCGATGCTCCAGTGCCTATTACACCCAAACCAGCTTGGCTCATTTCTGCCATTTGCGCTGATATTCCTTGTGTCATAGGAGTGTCAATACCACCTGGTGCAACTGCATTTACTCTGATACCTGTATCGGCATACATGCATGCTGTATTGCGTACCATCCCAATGACTGCATGCTTGGATACCGTATAAGCAACACCTGCTTTACCACCACGAATACCAGCGATTGATGTTGTTACAACAATGCTACCATTCTCGTTCATAACTGGTATGGCTGCTTGGAAAAGATAAAAGTTGCCTTTTACATTAATATCCATTATCCAATCAAAATCATCTTCTGAAATTTCAGTAATTGGTGCAAATTTATCCATAACCGCTGCATTCGAAACTAATGCATCAAGACCACCTTCATTGTTTTTAACCGTCTCAAACAATTTTTCAACTTGATCTTTTTTTGATACGTCACAAGACATTGTGATCAGCTTTCCTGGAAAGCCCTGTGCATCCATATCACTTTGAAGAATATCCAATTTGGATTGACGGCGAGCTACACCATATACAGTAGCACCTTCACACATTAATTTTTGAACGCATTCTCTACCAACACCTTCAGATGCGCCTGTAACGACAATAACTTTGTCTTTAAACTCCATATTCATTACTCCTTCTTTTTATATCATTAATGAGATTTTTTCTCTTTTTAATAATTAAGAGAGGAAGAGAGTATCTCATTTTTCTGTTTTATATTAACATGACAGGTAAAAAGAAGAAAGACTTAAGTAAAGCAAAATAGAGAAAACAAATATAAGGCTATTCTCATTAAATTTTTTGATTTTTGATTCAAGTAATTTTCAGGTTATTTCCCTGAATTAAAAATTTGCATTATAATCAGTCAATACGAAAAATTCTATGAGGAGATTAAAGTGGAAAAGCAAAAAGATTTATTTAAAAAAGCACTTGAATTAAGTTTACCTATTTTAGCAGGCTATCTATTTCTTGGTATTTCTTTTGCTATTTTAGCTATATCAAATGGTTTTGTTTGGTGGCTACCCATTATTATGAGTGTCTTTATGTATGCTGGTTCTATGCAATATGCTGCTGTTCCATTGCTTATTGCACCTTTCAATCCAGGACAAGCTATGCTTTTAGCCCTTTTCATTAATGCTCGACATATTTTTTACGGTATTAGTTTATTAGAGCCCTATTCAAAAATTAAATCTCATCGTAATTATATGATATTTGCTTTAACAGATGAAACATTCTCTTTAGTTTCTAGCCTTCATCTATCTAATCATGAATATCCTGAAAAAATATATTTTTATATTTCTTTGCTCGATCATCTTTATTGGATTTCAGGCACCATGATTGGTGTATTTATTGGGACAATTATTCCTTTTAATTCACAAGGTATTGATTTTATCTTAACAGCTTTATTCTTTGTTATTTTCTTAAATCAATGGCTAGAACAAGAAGATCATACAAGCTCTTTAATCGGTTTAATTAGTTCTATTGCTTGTTTATTACTTTTTGGCGAACAATATTTTATTATTCCAACCATGTTTTTGATTATTATCATCTTTGCTTTTCTTTATCAGAAAGAAGAGGCCTAAACAATGCAAACAAAAATTCAAATATTTATAACGATTGCTTTAATTGTCTTGATGACAATGTTAACCCGATTTTTACCTTTTTTGATCTTTTCAAACAAACGAAAAGTTCCTAAATTTGTCAATTTCTTGGGAAAATACTTACCAACAGCTTCCATTTCTTTACTCGTTGTTTATGCTCTTCGAAATGTTAGCTTCATAAATAAGCCTTATGGCCTGCCTGAATTAATTAGTCTTTTGGCTATTACCTTTATTCATGTTAAATGGCGTAATACTTTTTTAAGTATAGGAATTGGCACTGTTCTTTATATGATTCTAGTACAAATAGTTTTTTAATTATTTTTAGCCATTTAAAAGGAGCCGTCTCTTTTTATACCCTTTCAGATATATTGAAACAGCTCCTTTTATACTTCTATAAAAGAATATTATTCCTCACATGTCGTCACACCATAGCAACCTAATACCTCGAAATATTCGGTAGTTGCAGCTGCTTGTCGTAAAGCAGAAAGTACGCGCTTATCGTTAATATTTCCTTGTATTTCTGCAAAGAAACGATATTTATCTGCAGAAACTGGTCGAGACTCTATGCGCATTAAATTAAGACCATCTGCCATGAACGGCATTAATGCTTCACATAATGCACCGCTACGATGCTGAGTCGAAAAAGTGACTGAAATGAGATTACTTTGCTCATCATATTCAGGTTGGCGTGAAATCACGACAAATGAAGTTCTATTATCAGCGGAATCCATAATATTGGGTTCAATCACTTCTAAACCATATAGTTCAGCTGCATGGCGGGAAGCAATAGCGGCCTTCTTTTTTTCGCCTGCTTGAACGACCTGTTTTACTGCTACTGCAGTATTTCGGCAAGCAGTTTGATCCCAAGCTTTTCCATATAAATAACGGCTACATTGTTTTAATCCTTCGGGATGACTAAGCACCTCTCGAATATCAGTAATTTTTGTTTCTGGTAAACCAACTAAATTTTGTTGAATAGATATCCACATGCGCCCAACAATATAACAACCATATTTGCGCAAAAGGTCATAAATTTCACCTATAGCACCTGTTTTAGAGTTTTCGATGGGGACAACACCATAATCTACCTCACCGTTTTTTACAGCAGTAAATACATCAACAAAATGCTCCACTGGGCGACGCTCTGCTTCTGGATACAAGCATGATACCGCTTGTTCGCCCCATGCACCAGGTACGCCTTGATAAGCACAAGTTACTAATCCAGTTACCGGTTTAACAGCTGGCGGCAAAATAGGGGTAGCACCAGAAAATTGTTGACGCCGTTGATATTCTCTCGAGAGACCCATAATGGTACGCATCAGCAGGTCTGTTTCACTTTTAATATCATCTTCAACATAATTCAAGGCTTTTTCAACAATTTGATTTTCACGAATTTCATCTTCGACTGCTAGATTATGTTCACATTTTACAGCTGCTACCCTTTTAGAAATATCCATCCGCTTTTGGAAAAGAGGAATCAATGCCTCATCTATATTATCTACTTCGGTTCTTAATTCAGCTAATTGTTCTTTCCATTCCATTATTTTTCTCCATTTCCGCGCACTAACGCTTGTATTTGATTTACTTTCCCCATAATCTGATGGAAAAGAGCTGGGGTAACAGATTGTTGTCCATCACTCAGCGCCTTTTGAGGTTGATTATGAACTTCTATCATCAAACCATCGGCTCCGGAAGCCGCTGCTGCTAATGCCATTGGTTCTACCAGTTCCCAATGTCCAGTGCCATGTGAAGGGTCTACAATCACAGGCAGATGGCTTTTCTGCTTTAATACAGGTACAGCAGATAAATCTAATGTATTGCGGGTAGCTGTTTCAAAAGTACGAATGCCACGTTCACATAGTATGACTTCGCTTTTACCACCAATCAAAATATAATCAGCTGCTTGCAACATTTCTTCTAAGGTACAAGACGCACCACGTTTAAGTAATACAGGTTTACCCAATTTGCCCAAATCACGCAATAGAGGGAAATTTTGCATATTTCTTGCCCCTACTTGAATCACATCGACATCTCGCTGAAAAACTTCCAACATATCCTGAGACATAATTTCGGTAACGATTGGTAATCCAGTCTTCTCTCTTGCAATTTTCATAAATTCAAGGCCTTCTAAACCTAAACCTTGAAAGCTATATGGACTGCTACGAGGTTTGAAAACTCCACCTCTTAAAAAAGTAGCTCCTGAAAGCTTTACTTCACGAGCGACCGTTAGAATCTGCTCTTCGCTTTCTACGCTACAAGGGCCAGCCATCACCGCAAAATCTTTACCACCAATTTTAGTACCATTTACGTCTATTATCGTATCTGTAGGATGAAATTTACGGCTAGAAAGTTTATAAGGTTCACTTACCTTAATAATTCTTTCTATCAAATCATTCCGTCCTAGTGTTTCGGGATCCAGCATAGTGACATCCCCTACTAATCCCAACATACGGGTATGTTCACCTATGATGTCCTGTGTAATCAAACCACGTGCTTGCAATTCTTTTTCAAGTGCAGCGGTTTGTTCCGATGTAACCTCTGTTCGTAAAACCAATATCATATTGCTATCTCCTTCTCAAAATCTTCCCAAAAATCAGGATAAGATTTATTAACATGCTGCCAACCGGTAAGGGTAACAGGATTTTTACAACGAATAGCTGCAACCGCCATAGCCATAGCTATGCGATGATCTCCATGTGCATCTACCGCTCCCCCCTCAAGCCATGGTGTTCCAGTAATTTCAAGGCTGTCAAGCCCTTCGGTCACCTTTGCGCCCAACTTCGTCAATTCAGTACTCATTGCATGAAGACGATCACTCTCTTTCATACGCAAACGTCCGGCCCCTGTGATATGACTCGTTCCTTCGGCAATACTACATAGCACTGCAAGTACTGGCACAAGATCTGGAATTTCAGACACATTTATATCTATAGCAGAAAGTTTTTTACTGCTTGCTGTCAGGATGCCATCCTGCCAAGTAATCTCAGCTCCCATTTTTTCAAGCAAAGAAATAATAGCAGCATCGCCTTGATGACTTTCAGTTTGCATGTCAGCACAGCTGACCGAACATCCCAAAGCGCCTGCCGCTAAAAAGAAAGCTGCTTGAGAGTAGTCACCTTCTACCTGATATTTTTTAGCTTTATAATGCTGTCCACCAGGAATAAAATAATTTTCTGAATTAGTATTGAGTATATTCACATCAAAATGTCGCATGACATCAAGAGTCAATTTTACATAGGCTGCAGACTCCAATGGAGTATCAAGAATAATCTGGCTATCCATATCTAATAATGGTAATGCTAGCAATAAACCAGAAACAAACTGAGAACTGACATTGCCAGCTAATCGGAATTCTCCTGCAGTCAAAGGCCCTTTTACACTCAATTTATGATCGTGTTTTTCATAAAATACATTTTTTTGGGTGAACAATCGTTCATAGATTTCTAATGGTCGCTTCATGAGACGGCCATGACCTATAAAATCAAAAGATTTATCCTGCAATGCTGCAATAGGTAATAAAAATCTTAAAGTGGAGCCAGATTCGCCGCAATCCATTATTAACGTTGTTGCATTAGAAGGTTTTATATTTTTACGCACAAGCGTCTCATCGCCTTTGTTTGCAAATTGCGCACCTAGAGTTTCCATACAGCTCAATGTCGCACGGATATCCTCGCTGTCACCTAATTGATTCAAATGACTTTGACCATCGCCGCCAATAGCGGCTAATCCAGCGCAGATGACCGCACGATGGCTCAAACTTTTTGAGGCCGGAATACGCACTATACCAGAAGGAAAATGATTGATGGTTTTTGGGTTATTCATTGCCCAGCACCTCTATTAATAAGGCCTGTAATTCTGCCGCCGATTTCCAAACGATACTTGCCTTACCAATATCTTCTAATAGAATTAATTCTATTCCGCCATCGTGTGCCTTTTTATCCATCATCATCGCTTGTAGCATTTCATTTGCAGAAAAGGGGCAATTTATTGGTAGACCATGAGCCGTTAATACTTTCTCTAATTGAGACTTACAATTAGATTCAAGTTTTGTTATCCCTATTCGTTCGCCTACAGTTGCCGCCAACATCATACCAATTGCTACCGCTTCGCCATGATTAAACTGCTCAAAATCACCTAATTTTTCAACAGCATGGCCAAAAGTATGACCATAATTTAATAACATGCGTTGTCCATTATCTCGTTCATCTGCCTGTACCGTATCGCTTTTTAAATAACAACATATTTCTATCAGCTCAGGCAGCCTATCTGTATTTTCCATTGAGGCCAACTCTTCAAATAATGATGGTGAAAATAATGCCCCGTATTTTATCATTTCGGACAAACCACAACGCCATTCTCGTTCAGGTAAAGTTTTTAATAAACTCGTGTCTGCAATGACCAATGATGGCTGCCAAAAAGTACCAACTAAATTTTTCCCTGCATTTAAATTCACTGCGGTTTTACCACCTACACTGGAATCTACCATGGCTAAAAGAGTCGTTGGTATCTGAATATAACGTACACCTCGCATCCAAATCGAAGCGGCAAAGCCTGCAAGATCTCCTATCACACCACCACCAAAAGCTATAACAAGACCGTCTCGCCCAAGTCCATTTCCCGCGAAAAAATTTAATATTTTTTCTAATTCAGACAAAGATTTGCTTTTTTCTCCTGCTGGTACAAGTACCGTATTAAAAGTGATACTAGCAGCATTTAAAGAGCTTTCAAGAGCTGTTCCATGCAATTGCCAGACTGTCTCATCGCTTATTACTATGACTTTGCCGTATGATCCTTGCAGGGCATTAGATAAAGTTTCTGCTAACAAATGAGGTCCAATCAAAATATCATATGATCTGTCCTCTAAAGGTACTATTACTTTTTTCATCTTGTTAATATCTCCCGTTTATTATGTCCTGCAGTATTAAGCAAAGCAGTCAAAGTTACTTCGTCTTTTTCTAGAACCGCTATCCGTATCTGTTGCAAATCTTCAATATAAACATCCAAACAATCAAGCACATTTTTTTGATTTTCAAACAACATTTCAGTCCAGGCTTCTGCATTAATATCTGCAATGCGTGTGGCATCTTTAAAAGCTCCTGCCGTAAAAGCTAAATTCATATCTGGATGAAAATGAATACAAAGGCCAGCAGAAGCAATATGAATCAAATCGCTAGTGTAAGCAATAATGGCATCATGCAGTTCACAAGATACTTGTTGTATGCGGCTACAGCCAATATATTTCGCTATTTCTTCCATTAAATTAATAGCTTCTGATGTTGAGGCAGGTGTAGGACAGATAAGCATACTACTATTTTGATAAAGCGATGCAGTTGCATTCTCAATACCATCTCGCTCTTTACCTGCCATAGGATGAATTCCTACATAGGCAGCATCTTCTGGTAAAACAGGCATTATTTTTGCATATAAATCCTGTTTTACACCACAAATATCCGTAATAATAACACCAGGTTTTAAGCTTGCAATGCAACTTTTTAATAATTTGGGAATATGTTTTGCATATACAGAAAAAATAACAAGATCAGCATCTGTTACTCCTTCCAAAATATCATCAGTAGCATTGTCTACCATTCCTTCAGTTAATGATTTTTCTAATACGGCAGAATCTACATCTACCCCAGTGATATAGGATTCTTTAAAACCTTTCAAAGCCTGAGCTAATGATGCACCCATTAAACCTAAACCCACAATAGTTATTTTTACTTTCATAGCTTTCTCCAAAAAAAAGGAAGGTTCATTTTCATGAACCTTCCGCTGATAGTCTTAAGGTATTACTTACTATTATGTAAGCATAGGTCACATGAAACAATTTTGTTTTTCATAGCAAAAATAACGATAGCTAAATAAATAACTAAAGATAAAGTCAAAAAAGAAATATGCTTTTTGCAAAAACAAAGATTTCATGTATTACCTTTCTACTTTTAAATTTTTTAATTATTTGGGATTATATATTGATATGGGAAAAAATGCAACAACAATATTTTTTATCTTCTTGTAATTAAAAAGACTGGGGGTCACTCTATTTAACCTCAGTCTTTTAATTCATATGTTCTTTAGTTTAATACAATTTTGCGCCAGCTGGTATTCGATCAGATACCATTAATAAGTTTAAAGCTTCCTCACCATCGTATTCATGTACAGCGGATATTATCATGCCGCATGAATCAATGCCCATCATTTTTCTGGGTGGTAAATTTACAATAGCTACTAAGGTTTTACCTATTAATTCTTCTGTTGAATAATACGTTTTTATCCCACTAAGAATAACTCGATCTTCGCCAGAACCATCATCTAAAGTAAATTTCAGTAATTTTTTAGATTTTGGCACTTCTTCACAATTTAGTACTTTAACGACTCTAAAATCTGATTTTGAGAAGGTTTCAAAATCGACCATATCTTCAAATAATGGTTCAATTTTAATTTTAGATAAGTCAATTTTTTCTAATTCTACCTCGTCTTCATCTACGATATTATTATCGCTACTTTGTATGTTTTCTCCCCCTAAAGGTTTCATTGTCGGGAATAATAAAACATCACGAATGGTAGCAGAGTTAGTAAGGAGCATGACCAAACGGTCAATACCGATTCCCAGCCCACCTGTTGGCGGCATTGCATACTCCAAAGCTTCAACAAAGTCTTGATCTGGTAAAGCAGCCTCTTCATCGCCACTTTCACGTTTTTTCAATTGCTCAGTAAAACGTTCAGCCTGATCGCGTGGATCATTTAATTCTGAGTAGGCATTTCCGTATTCTGAACCATTAATAAATATTTCAAAACGTTCTGTTAAACGCGGATCTGATTTTTTCTTTTTGGTAAGAGGCGAAATCTCAATAGGATAATCATAAATAAAAGTTGGTTGAATTAATTTTTCTTCACAAAATTCTTCAAAGAATAAATTAATAATTTCGCCGCGTACTTTACCTATTGCCAAATTTTCCAAGCCTTTTTCTTTAGCAATTGCTAAGGCTTCTTCATCTGTATTTATTTGATCAAAGTCTACATCAGTAAATTTCTTAATAGCTTCAATCATACTCATTCTAGCAAAAGGTGGCGTTAAATTAATTTCATGTTCATCAAAATTTATTTCAAGCGTATCATTTACTGCCAGACATGCGGACGAAATTAAATCTTCTGAAATTTCCATCATACCATGATAATCCGTATAAGCTTGATACAATTCAATCATCGTAAATTCTGGATTATGTTTAGTGGACATGCCTTCATTACGGAAATTTCTACCAATTTCATAAACTCTTTCAAAACCACCTACAATCAAACGTTTTAAATAAAGTTCTGGTGAAATTCTTAAAAACAAATCCAAATTTAATGAATTATGATGCGTAATAAATGGTCTGGCTGAAGCACCGCCTGCAATTTGATTTAAGAGAGGAGTTTCCACTTCAATAAAATCTAGTTTTTCTAATTCATGTCGAATCGTAGAAATAATTTTGCTACGCTTTTCAAAGTTTACCTTTATTTCCGGATTCATAATCAAGTCTAAATATCGTTTACGATATCTTGTATCTGTATCCGTTAAGCCATGAAATTTTTCAGGAAGAGGTCGCAAACATTTACTTAAAAGACGATAACCCTCATTTCTTATTGAAATTTCACCTTTTTGAGTTGTAAAAACAATCCCATGAACTTCGACGATATCTCCTAAATCAAGATTTTGCCAAGCTTTATAATCAGATCCCTCTAAAGCATCAATTTTCGTAAAAATTTGGATTTTACCTTGACGATCAGCTAAATCAACAAAGCTAACTTTACCCATTCCACGTTTTGCCATTATTCGACCTGAAACATAAACTTCTTGATTTTCAAGTTCATTATAATGATCCAAAATTTCTTGAGTATGATGACTTTGTTTTGCTGTTGTAATCCAAAAAGGATTATTATCCTTTTCTGCTAACTCTTCCAATTTATTGATGCGATTTAGAACCTGTTCTTGTATTTCGCCTTGCTCTTGAGGCTGTTTATTATGAGGTTTTCTGTCCTCTTGTATCATTATTTTCCCCTATTCTCTCTACTCTTCTATTTTCTCTATTAACAATCTTTTCGAATTAAGGATTCAAATTCAAAAGATAATCTAATTATTTTTTAATTTCCAAAATTTCATATTGTATTTCACCAGATGGTGAACGAACGGTTACTGTTTGGCCAACTTCTTGCCCCATAATAGCAGAACCTACTGGTGATTCATTTGATATTTTGCTTTTAAAAATATCTTCTTCTTGTGGACCTACAATGGTATAGGTCATTTCTTCGTTTAATTCGAGATCTTTTAATTTAACAATCGAACCCAAAGTTACTTTTTTACTTGAGATAGATGTCTCGTCGATAATTTTAGCATGTTTTAAAATAACTTCAATTTCTGCAATTCGGCCTTCATTTTTGGCTTGCGCCTCTTTTGCATCATCATATTCTGAGTTTTCAGAAAGATCACCCAAGGCTCTAGCTTCTTTTAGACGTTCGGCAATTTCTATTGATAATTCTGTCTTACGTTTTTCAAGTTCATTTTGTAATTCTTTAACACCTTCATAGGTCATTTCATAAACTTTTGCTGACATTGTTTTATCCTTTCTGATTATGATTTCATTTTTTTAAATGAAATTTAGAAATTTCATATTTCATAATCATCTATATTAGATCAAAAGATTATATATTATAATCACTATCTTTTCTAATAACATCATGTGCACCACCTTCTACAATACTAGTAGGTGAAACAACAACTAAACGAGCTTTTTCTTTAAACTCTTCTAAAGTAATCGAACCACAAGCACACATCGTCGCTTTAATTTTATTGGTCGAGCTTTCCACATTGTCTTTTAATTTTCCAGCATATGGTACATAAGAATCAACGCCTTCTTCAAATACCATTTTGCCTGAATGTTGTCCATCATCGTAGCGTTGCCAATTTCTGGCACGATTTGAACCTTCACCCCAATATTCTTTAACATAATTTCCATTAACCATTATGCGTTTAGTTGGGCTTTCATCAAATCTAGCAAAATAACGACCGAGCATCATGAAATCTGATCCCATCGCTAAAGCTAATGCCATATGATAATCATAGACAATTCCACCATCTGAACAAATAGGAACGTATACACCTGTTTCTTTAAAATAGCGATCACGTTCTTGAGCTACGGCAATGACTGCTGACGCTTGACCACGACCAATCCCCTTTTGTTCTCTCGTAATACAAATTGAACCACCGCCAATACCAACTTTTATAAAATCAGCACCTGCATTGACTAAAAAGCGGAAACCTTCTGCATCGACGACATTACCAGCACCAACATAAATATCGTCACCATATTTTTCTTTAATCCAAGTCAAGGTATCTTTTTGCCAATCTGAAAAACCATCTGATGAATCAATACATAAAACATCTGCACCAGCGTCAATTAAAACAGGAACTCTTTCTAAATAATCTCTCGTATTGATACCAGCACCAACTAGTAATCGTTTGTCTTTATCTAACATTTCATTTGGATTGGCTTTATGATTTTCATAATCCTTACGGAAAACTAAACTCGTTAATTTACCTTCTTTATCAACAACTGGCAATTGATTTAATTTATTTTCCCAGATAATATCATTGGCTTCAGAAAGAGTAATACCTTCTTCACCATAAATCATATTTTCAATAGGGGTCATAAAATCTTTTACTTTTTCATCACCTTTAATTCTGGAAACACGATAATCTCTACTAGTTACAATACCTAGTAATTTACCTGTTGATGTTCCATCAGAAGTGATCGGTACGGTTGAATGGCCTGTTTTTTCTTTTAATTTAATGACATCAGTTACTGTTGCTTCTGGTGGTAAATTAGTATCGCTAGGTACAAAACCTGCTTTGTATTTTTTCACCTTTCGAATCATTTCAGCTTGCGAATTGATTGGTTGCGAACTAAATATGAAAGACATACCACCTGATCTGGCTAAAGCAATTGCTAAATCATCATTTGAAACAGATTGCATAATAGCAGATGTAAAAGGGATATTTAAACTGATTGGTGATTCTTCCTCACCTTTGCGGTATTTAATTAATGGTGCTTTTAAAGACACATTATCTGGAATACATTCCTTTGAAGTTAAATTTGGGATGAGAAGATATTCACTAAAGGTACGTGATAATTCTGATTGAATTGAAGCCATATTTTCCTCCTATTGATTCTTTTTATTTTTATTATATAGCATAGCGGCTTCTATAAAAGCTGCAAAGATTGGATGCGGTCTAACAGGTCTTGATTTAAATTCGGGATGCGAAATCATACCAATGTAAAATGGATGTTCTGGATATTCTACAGCTTCAATTAATTTACCATCTGGAGAAGTTCCCGAAAAAACAAGACCAGCCTGTAATAAAGGCCCTTGCCATGCAGGATTAAATTCACGGCGATGATGATGTCTTTCTGAAGCATCTGTCCTTTTATATATTTTTGCTAAGCGGGTATCTGCCTGAATACTCATTGGATATGCACCCAATCGCATGGGTTGTTCTGTTAAAGGTATATTTTCAAGATTTTCTTTTTCCTCTTCTGTTAAATCAGCATAATAAAATATGTCTGAACAATCTCTTTCGCATTCATCTGAATGTGCATCTTTAATACCTGCAACATTTCTAGCAATTTCAACAACACTCATTTGCATGCCAAGTCCCAAGCCTAAAAATGGAATTCTATTTTCTCTAGCATATTTTGCAGCAACTATCATACCTTCCATGCCTCTAGGTCCAAAACCACCAGGAATTAAAATGGCATCTGCTTCTGCAAAAATAATATCTAATTCCTCTTGAGTTTTATCTTCTAAAGTGTCGCTATCAATCCAAATGATTTCAGAATCACTACCATGTTTGATGGATGCATGTAAAATAGCTTCTACACAAGATAAATAAGCATCTTGCATCTCGACATATTTGCCGACTAAAGCAATCTTAATTTTTTTGGTCATATATTGAATCTGTTCATTTAACAATTTCCAAGAACTCAAATCAGGTTCAACAAATTGCGCAATTTGTAATTGTTTGCATACCGCATTGGCAAATCCCTGTTTTTCAAAATATAAGGGCAATGCATAAACTGTAGGCATATCTAAATTTTCAATAACATTTTCAAGTTTAACATTACAAAAATTTGCAACTTTTCGACGAACCGAATCATTGATAGGATGCTCTGATCGTAAAACCAAAATATCTGGTTGCACACCGTAAGATAACATTTTTTGAACACTATGTTGTGTAGGTTTCGTTTTCAATTCGCCTGGATTATTTAAATAAGGTAAAAGAGTAACGTGAATAAACAAACAATTTTCACGACCAACTTTATAACTAATTTGCCGTAAGGCTTCAATAAAAGGTGTACTTTCCATATCACCAATCGTGCCACCTACTTCGACAATGACTACATCAGTTGGTTGTTCACGGGCAACTTTAAACATATGCTCTTTTATCTCATTTATTATATGAGGTACAACTTGAACCGTACCACCATTATAATAACCTTCTCGTTCTCTTTGGATTACTTCTTGATATATCATGCCCGAAGTAATATCAGATTCAGCTGAAAGGTTAACATCTGTAAATCTTTCATAATGACCTATATCAAGGTCTGTCTCTGCGCCATCTTCTGTAATAAATTTTTCACCATGTTGAATAGGGCTCATCAAAGCCGTATCAACATTAATATACGGATCAAATTTTTGCGTCACTACACTTAATCCGCGAGCCTTTAATAAGGCACCTAAAGCAGCTGCTGTAATACCCTTTCCTAAACCAGAAACAACACCTCCAGTTACAAAAATATACTTTGTTGACATAGACTCTCCTCGTTCTAATAATAAGTTTTAATGTATCTATTCATAATAGGATATAAATATATGTGAGATATAAACTTAATCTTAATTTAACTCATTTAATCATTCTAATTATTGCCATCTTCGATGTCAATTTGTATTATTAATACATAACTTTTTAATCTTTAGGGGGCTATTATGCATATTATCTTAAGCAATATCACTTTCTCCATGTTCGAAATGCTGTTTATTGTGATAATTCCAATTCTATTAATTATCGCTGGCATTATTTATATAGCTTTGAGCCAAAAACAAATGAATCTCTTCCAAAAGGCTCTTCATAATGTCATTAATGATATCAAAGATACAGAAGAATATTCTATAGAAAATACAATTTTATTAAAAGAAGCTGTAGATGATTCTGATTATCCATTATTAAGTGACGCTATCAATCAGACAATTGAAAATGGCAATAAAAAATATCAAGGAAAGTGGTTGCCAGAATTATCCGAAAGATTAAACACTGGTTTTTTAAGCTCTAAACAATTAAAAAGCTCCTTGAGTGATACGCCTGCCTTATTGATATTTTCTTGCGGCTTTATTGCTTCTCTAATCATGATTATTTTACCTTACATTAATCCTAATGTTTATAGCCAAAATTTAATTTTTTCTACATTGCCATTATTGGTTGCTGCCTTAATTTCTCTCTTTCTATTGAATCATAAAAATGTTTTATCTAAGAATATGAATATTGAAATCGATGATTTAAAGAAAAGCATTGAACAAATTATTCCTGTTTATTCAGATAAAGCTGGTCTTTCTTTATTGGTAAATGAAATGACAGAACATGAAAATAAGATTGATGCTTCTTTGACAGAATTTAATCATCAATTAGATGAATTTGTTTCTGAAGATTTTCAAAATTCTTTAAATGATTCCATTCGTGAAATCATGGAAAAAGAAATTGCTCCACCAATCAACAAAGCTTCAGAAACATTATCCGATCTTGCTACTTCTTTAGCTGAGCAACAAGATCAAGGCATGTCGGAACTGGCTGAAAGTTTTTCAGAAAAATTAAATATTTCACTAAAAAATAATTTTGCTTCAATTACCAATGAATTGAGCTCTTTTAATGTATTAATGGAAGATACTACGAATTTCATTCATGATTCGATTGCCATACTAGAGAATTCACGTCAACAAAATATTCTTTTAAATCGTGAAGTGAGTGATTCAATTGAACTAATGACAGTAGCTAAAAATGATATTGCAAATGAAATGGCCAAAATGTCTGATTATTTAGAAGTGATAGCCAATGTTACTGAAAAGATGACTTCCGTTTATGCCGGTGAAGACGCCAATTTAAAACAACAAATTGGCAGCTTGGAATTAGCTTTAAATAGTTCCTTAAATACAATTAATGAGAGTATTTATCAATCACAATCTACTATGTCTTTAAGTTCACAGTTAAAAGAAGAGCAACAAGCACAATATTCAGATATGATAGAAAAGATGAATTCTTTATTAGTAAATTTGAATACTGTCAATCAGTCCATTCACGATACAACTGATAATTTTGCAATTGAATCAGGCAAATTGGTAAAAACAAGTCTTAATAATTATGAAAAAGCCTTATCTGATATTGTTGAAAGATTGATTTATACCACAGCTGAAATTAAAGACGCTGTTGAAGCCTTGCCTTTAGCTATCAATGCAAAATCAGATTATTTTGAGAAGAAATAATTAATACAATATGGATATTCGAAAATCAAATTTAAGTTTTACAAAGAATGATAATTCTGATAATAAAGCGTTAGATAGTAACGTTGATAAAAATAATTCTCTTCAAAATGATGTTTCAAAGATTTATGAAGATGAAAATTTTGAGGAGAATATTTCTATTAGAAAAGCTCCAAAGATTGAAGTTAATGAAATTGATTTATCTCCTGATCATTTAAAAAGGATTAGTAATGCCAATATGGAAGAATTGGTTGAATTAGCAAAAGAAGTGCATCCTTTACCACGAGAATTTCAAATGGAAATCAAAAAAACACATCGTAATTATTTCATTTCAAAATTAAGGAAAATTAATACAGAAAATGAATTAGTTGATTTTGCTTTTCAATTAACACATAGAGAATTAGCATTACTTTTTCCTGTTTTAGCTACGAGTAATAGATTAAGTATTAATGAAAAAATAAAAAAAATAATTACCTTACGATCTAGTAAAGTTTTATATGCACATGGCTGGGTCACTTTGCAATATATTTATCCTGATAATCGATTTGCCAAAAATATTAGTAATTTGTGCCGAGACTTAGAAAATGAAAATTTTCACTTTCAAAAATTAATGGAAACATCTGCAAAAGAGGAAAAAATAGCTATCAAATCTTTACCTTATCCTCATTTTGATTGGTCTAATATCCGCCTAATTACAGAGATATCAGCACCAGATAATCGTCGTTTTATGAATTCTATCACGAATTATATTTTAGAAAATGAACTTTCACTAAAAGAGTTTTTCTATCAATTTGGTATTTATGATGATTTGGCTCTAGGTTTAGCTATTCAGAAAAATTATGATGTTGAGAAATTAGAAAAATCTATTGGTTTTAATGATAATAATAGAACATCTTGGCGTGAGTTATTTCAAATGGACAAAGATGATTCGGATGAACTTTATTAATGTTTGATAATATTAATAAGTAATGACCAAATCTGCTGAAAATAAAGTAGCATTAATCTGATGGATTGACATTTTTACGGTAGATTTATTTAATTTATCATCTGCGGCTAAAAATTGCGAAATAGAATCTGTGCTTATACCTATTATTACTTCATGTTGATACAAAAAGTTTAAGGTTGATTCAATGGGACTATCCTTCCTGGCAAGGACAACAGTATCATTCATAAAAATAACATGACTTGGCAAGATTTCTTGAAACACTAAATCATTAATTAATTTAATCGTTTGTTCTCTATTACGTTTGTCATTATTATTTGCAAACTGATTGATTAAAAGTACTATTTTTTTCTTTTTTTCTTTTTTGGTATCTATTAATTCTGTTTGTATTAAATCATCTTGCCAAATATTTATTTCTGTTTTTTTCTGTAAATCTATCTTATCCTTCATGCAACACCCATAATTGTTCTATTCTGTTTCTGTATAAAAGTCCTGTACACTATAATTATCTGGTATAGAAAAAAGCTCAAGATAATTAGTGAGATCATTACTTAATACAGAAATAATCATTTCAGTATTAAGTGTACCTTGACTATCAAAAACACGATATCCTACAATTTCATTGTCAAGAAAATAATAGCGAATAAAATTACGATTATCTGTAGTGTATTCTTCAAAAGAAACATCTTTATTTAAAAATTCAGCTTTTCCTTCACCTAAATAATAAATGTTTTTAAAACCTTTTAAAATTTGATTCATCTCTTCTTGAAAAGATGTAAATTCGGTATTATCTTGTATTGAAATTGCTGTTTTATTTTCCGAATTCAATAGATAACTTTCACCATTTTTTAAGGCTAAACTTTCTTGAATATAATTCTCTGTAATAATTTTTGAATATTGAAAGCCTTCTTCTGTGAATGCCATGATGTATTGATTATTTTCATTTTCAATAAAGTCTTCAATTTGATAAGAAAAAACTAGATTATTCTGGTTTAATATTTCAAAAAACTTTTCTGTTTTTCTTGTTTGAATGCCTTGTTCAGCTTCAATTAAATTGATATTTTGTAATGGCACAGAAGGTTCTTCTTTTTGATTAATATCATTTTCTACATTAGTATTTGTCTCAAGATTGTTATTCGTGCTTTTTTCTATTGTTTCAATTGTTTTTCTTGGTTTTGTTTCATCTTGAATTGATTCTTTAATCATACTATTTGTAGTCTCTTGTTTTTCTTTTTTATTACCACAAGATACATTCAAAAACACAAGCAATATTAGCAGATAAACAATTATTTTATTGAATTTCATAAATAACTTAACCCCTAAAACTAAGTTTGCTATTCATCTCGATTTGTCACGATAGCATCATTAATCACTTGCATTTAAGCGAATTGCTTCAGGCACAGAATAAGGGCCATTAGAATAAATATTCTGAAAAATTTCTCCAGAGGAATCAACAGCCTCATTAAAGCCTAAGAGATGTGTGTCGAAGAAAGTCGTGGCTAAAACTAAATTTCTTTGATTTTGATCATAAGAAATAAACCAACTATTCTGTTTTACTAATCCATTAATTTCATCATAACCCGATTCTGCTGTACCTGTTTTACCCGCTAATTTCATATTGCTATAATTAACGCTTGGATATGTATTGGTGACAACTAAACGCAAAGCATTATCTATTGTTTGTATGTCTGCTGTTGAAGCAATATTATCTGTAATAATTTGAACCTCTGTATCTAATAGCAAACGCGGACGATACCAAACACCATTTTGTGAAACTGCCCCATATATTGAGGCTATATGAGTTGGTGAAATTAATAATTCGCCCTGACCATAACCAGCATCTGCTAATAATACAGTATCTTGTACATCTCCATTATTTGTCAATTGTGCTATACCAAATGGATAATCCGCAGCAATATTCTCACCAAATTGTAAGTTAGCCATTTGTTCATTAAAGGCCTGCAAACCCATATCTAATGCTACTCTAGCAAAATAAATATTATCAGAATTATAAATGGCTGAATTATAATCAATATCACCATCAACTACTGTATATCGAATAACTTGATGATTGCCCCAACTGCCATCATAAGTCCAACCTTTTCCTTGAATATTATAAATTGTATTCTTAGTTAAAGTTCCAGCATTAAAAGCAGCAATAGACGTCAAAATTTTCTCAGTTGAACCAGGTGTCATCGCATCAGCAAATTTATTATATAAGGGAATATTAGGATCATCAATTAAATTATCATAATCGGTCTGATTAATGCCAAGAACAAAATCATGAGGATTATAAGAAGGTGTACTAATTAAGGCTAAAATATCTCCATTACGAGGATCTATCGCTGTAAATGTCGCATTATTATCTGCATTCAAATCATAAATTCTTTTTTGTAAATCAGAATCAATTGTCAAATAAATATCCGAACCATTTTTAGCTTCTTTTTCTAGCAGAACCTGCTGATAATCTCCAGTGACAATGACTTTAAAGCCGCTTTCTCCTCTTAAGCGATCTTCATATATGGCTTCAAGACCTGCTTTCCCAATATAATCTTCAGCAGTTAAGTCTGAATTTTCTTCTTTTTCTAAATCTTCTACAGTAGGTTTACCCACATAACCAATTAAATGTGCTGCAGCTTCTGCTAAAGGATAAGATCTTGTAGTAACTTGTTCAACAGTGAGATGAAAATTATCAATGGTATTCTTTTGTTCATCACTAAGTTCAACTATTGTTTTAATAGGAACAAAAGTATTATCTTTTACCCAATCTAATTCCAATTGCTCATTTATGAAACCTTCAGATAAATCAAAAGCAGCTTCAATCGCTGGAATGTCACTTTCTAATAAAGAAGACGGAACAAAACCGACTCGATTAATATAAGCTCTTATGGCTAAGGGATTACCACTACGATCATAAATATTTCCTCGTTGCGCAGGTAAAGGTAGAATTTGCACCAAACCTTTATCATGTAATCCTGGTAATATAACACTAGGTGTCCAATTTAATTGCCAACGACCTGCTTTAGGATGATAAATAAAATTAAAAGTATTTTGTTTTTTTATCGTGCCATATTCTGTTTCATAAATTGCCGTGCCTTGATAGGCTAATCTTCCATCTTTTTCTGTATTAATAGGAGTAAAATCTTGCAGTTCAATACTATTTAATCCAATACTATTGTGAATTTTTTCATTTCTTTCAACAATTTGTTCGCGTCCATATTTTTCTAAGGCATTTGGATAAATCCATTCAATTAATGCCTCTGTATTATCTGATTCTATTAAATCTAAAATTCGCGAAATTTGTAAATCAGCATTTTCAACTGTCTCTATCGTACTTTCTGTACTTTCTTCTGGCTCATTAAAGATACTATTTGAGCTAAAAATACTCTCACAGGAAACCAAAAAGAACAAGCTACATATTAAACAAATCAAAAATATTTTGGACTTCAAAATCAAATCCTCCAAAGAAAACTTATTCTAGAATATTATCTATCCTGTCTTTCAAATATATCAATAAAAAACAAGTTATTAAATCAGATACAAATATCAAGCATCGTTTTTATTATATACTAGTTTATAGCTGATAATAATAAAGTTTTAATTAACTTTGATTGATCATAGCCAGAATTTTGAAGTAATTTCGGATACATACTGATCGCAGTAAAACCTGGTAAAGTATTAATTTCATTTAATAAGACTTTCCCTGTAGATTTTTCAATAAAGAAATCTGCTCTACATAATCCTTTACCGTCAACAACATTAAAAGCTCTTTGAGCATATGAACATAAGGTTTTTTCCTCTAATTCTGTTAATTCTGCTGGAACAATCAGCTCAGATTCATTTGAAAGATATTTTGACTCATAATCATAAAAATCACGATCGGGAATTATTTCACCAGCTACTGAAACAAAGATAGATTCAGGTAAACTAGGATCCTCAATCACGGCTAATTCAATTTCTCGGCCATCAATTCCCTTTTCTATTACTACCTTTGAATCATGTTCAAAAGCCAAATCTAGTGCCTTTTCAAGATCATCTCGATTATACGCCTTGCTAATACCTACAGAAGAACCCGCATTTGCAGGTTTTGCAAAAACTGGATAGGGCAATTTAGCTTCAACTTTTTGCATCGACGAAATTTTATCAGATAAATATTTTGATTTATTTAGCCAAGTCCAATCAGCTTGTGGAATATTTTCTTGATCAAATAACATACGTGAAATTACTTTATCCATACTAACGGCACTCGCTAAAACTCCACAACCAACAAATTTAGCATTTAGCATTTCAAATAAACCTTGGATTGTGCCGTCTTCACCCATTTTCCCATGTAATACTGGAAAGAAAATATCTACTTGATGCCATCGCTGATCATCTGCAGTAAAAAAACCCTGACCATCTTTTCCAAGCTTAAACAATACAGTTTGATTATCAGGATCATTTAACCAATCACCATTTTCAATATCATTAAAATCACCAGTAAATAAAAAGCATTCTCCTTTTTTACTAATTCCTAATTGATAAATTTTTTGAATTTTTGCTTCTCTTAATGATTTAATGATATAGGCGGCAGATTGAGAAGAAATTTCATGCTCACTGTTTTGTCCACCAAAAATAACACAGATACTTAAGTCTTCTAATTTCATTGATATATCTTACTTTCTTTAATGCAATTATAAATCTAGATCTTTTTTATTTTTTTGAATAAACATTAACATCTCAGTTAATTGATCTTCTAAATCATCAAGGTTATTTTTAACATAATCCATCGTACTTGCTTGAATTTGTCTGCTTTTTGTATTTGCATTATCGATGATTCTTTGAGCTTCAATTTTTGCTTGTTGTGTAATTTCATGTTCATCAATCATACGCGCCATCTTGATTTCAGCATCATTAAGAATTGACTCCGCTTCTTTACGACTTTCAGCAATTAATTGTTTATTATGTTGTAACAACCACTTAGCTTGCCTTAATTCCTCTGGTAATTTTTCTCTTACCATATCAATTAAGAATAAGAATTCCTCTCGATCAACCATACATTGATCTGATAAAGGAACTTTTCTTGCGAGATGTAAAGTTTCTTCTATTTGAATCAAGATATCATCAACTTTTTCATCAATTTCAGACTGTTTGCCTAATGTATGCTTTTTGCCATTCATTGATTTATTTGAATTATTTATTTGATTATCTTGTTGATTGTAATCATCATTATCCATTTTGCCTCCAAAGTCCCAAATATTTATTATATCTGATTCGAATATTTTTATTTTAGTATTTCTAAATTTATTTATTATTTCTTAACTTTTCAAATTTTTTTTCTACTTTTTCCAGATTACATTTGGGCACCATCTGTAAAAAATTATTATTCAAATGTCCTAATTCACGCACATTTGAACTACTGACATGAACTAAGTCTTTACGAGCCAATAAAAAAATTGTCTCAATATCTGAGTTCAATTCATGATTAATAATTGCCATCGGCGTCTCATATAGTAAATCATTTGTATTTCTTAAACCGCGCACAATAGCACTTGCAGATATTTTTTCATAGGTATCTGACAATAAACCGTTGAATTTTATCACTTCGATATTATCATAGCTAGCGGTTGCAAGTAAAACCATTTCTAACCTTTCTTCAATTGAAAATATGGTTTTAGAGTCTTCAGAATCTAATACTGCAATCACTAATTGATCACATCGTTTTGCTGCCCTTACAGCTATATCTAAATGTCCAATTGTAAACGGATCAAAAGTACCACTGTATAACCATTTTTTTGATTTTGACATATCATTCACCTTTAAAAATTCTATTTTCGACTTAAAATCGTCAAAATACTAAGGCCGTATTTTTTTTCTTTATCTATTCGCCATTTTGTTTCATTTATTAATAATGCTAATTTTCGAGAATGTTCTATTAAAATTTTACCATTTTGACTTAATAGTTTTTGAATATTCTCTTCCAGTTCCTGCCAATTTTCATTTAAAGACATCCAAGGTGGATCAAAATAAATAATATCAAAATCTTTCTCTTGCTTAATCAATTGCCTAATTGCTCTATCTGCAGTTAATGACAAAATTTCAGCTTTCAATTTTGTTTTTTCTAGATTTTTTTGAATGGTTATTTTTGCTTGTCTGTTTTGTTCAATAAAAACGACATTTGGAACACCTCGGCTTAAAGCTTCAATTCCCATTTGTCCCGAACCAGCAAATAAATCTAAAAATGAGATGATGGCTCCTTGTTGAATATCATTTTGTAAGCTTGCAAATACGGCTTCTTTCATGCGATCAGTAGTTGGTCTCATCAGCTCTTCTTGATTGGTATATAATTTAATTCCACCAGCTTTACCGGCAATTACTCTTGGCATTGTTTATATTCACCTTAAATTCATCATGTTTCTATATTGTTATTTTTTATTTTTCATTTTGCAATCTATTATATTCATGATTTTAAGTATTTATAATTGAATTTCTATTGATTAGAATATCACAAGATAATTCCAGATAATAATTCCGGGTACCTTTGTTGAATAGCTTTAGTTATATTACGATTTTCTTGATTTTTTAAAGCAGGATCTTTGGTTATAATTTGACTAAAATAATAATCAACAGATTGAATTACATTTTGATCTTCATATAGATTAATTAATTTAAATTGTGGCAAACCATGTTGTTTTGTACCAAAGAAATCACCTGGACCTCTTAAACGCAAATCTTCCTCTGCTAAAGCAAATCCATCATCATTTTTACATAATGTTTTTAATCGAGTTAAAGCAATCTCATCTTCTGTATCACTTAATAGAATACATATTGATTCCAAATCACTCCGTCCAATTCTTCCTCTTAATTGATGTAATTGAGCTAGACCAAAACGTTCTGCATTACGTATTAGCATGAATGATGCTCTAGGGTTATCAACTCCAACTTCAATGACAGTTGTACTTACTAAAATATTAATTTTATTATCCAAAAAATCTTGCATTATGGAATTTTTGAGATCTGCTTTTAAACCACCATGCATTAAACCAACCTTTAAATCCGGAAAAATTTTCTCAGAAAATTTTTTGTAAACTGATTCAACTGAATCCACATCTAATTCTTCTGAATCTTCAATTAATGGACATACGACATAAACTTGTTCATCTCTGGAAACTGCTTGTCGTATTAATTTATATATTCGTTTTTCATCCTTAGAATTAGCTGTATATGTTTGAATTTTTTTGCGACCTTTGGGTAATTCACGCATCAATGTTAAATCTAAATCCCCATATAGAATAAGTCCAAGCGTTCTGGGTATTGGTGTAGCAGATATGACTAATCGATGTGGTGTATAATCATTCTCATTAACATTTGCAATGGCTGCTCTTTGCTCTACTCCAAAACGATGTTGTTCATCTGTTATTGTAAGAACAAGATTTTTCATTTTTAAATCTTTTTCTAAAACAGCATGTGTACCAATAATTAAATCAATTTTCCCACTATACGCATTTTCCAAAATTTCTTTTCGCTCCTTTGCCTTTGTTTGCCCTGTCAAGAGACGAATTTCAAAATTTTGATCCGAAAAAAAAGAAGTTAATGTTTGATAATGCTGTTTTGCTAAAATTGATGTTGGCGCCATAAATATACATTGTCCTTGGCAAAAAATAGCATAAGCTATTGCAAAAGCAGCAACTAATGTTTTTCCCGAGCCAACATCACCTTGCAATAAGCGATTCATTGGTTTAGATTTTTTGAGATCATTTAATAAATCATTGATAGCCAACATTTGTGCTTTTGTTAATTCAAAGGGCAAATCATCTCTCAAATGATTCATTTTCTTTAATATTTTCTTATTTTCAATATCATCGGCAGCAATTAATGGATAGGCTTTTTCAGATTCTGTTCTTTTCCATTTTAATAAATATAAAGCTGTTCGTACTAAAAATAATTCTTCAAACGCCAATCTTTCTCTAGCAATCAAGCATTCTTGTTTATCATCTGGAATATGAATCTTTTCTAAAGCATATTCTAAGGTTGAAAGCTTGGCTTCTCTTCTAATTTCATCCGGAATTGGATCATAAAGAGATTGATCATATAAATCCAAAGTTTGTTTGACAGCGAAACGTATCAATTTTTGATTTAATCCATTAGTTAAAGGATATATGGCTTGAATTTTATTTTGTTCATATTCTGTATCATCTAGAATTTGTGGATTTTGAATAGAAAAACTGCGACCTTGATTTTGGATTTTACCATAAAAATAAAAAGTATAACCTACTTTAATTTTTTGTATTAACCAAGGCTGATTAAACCAAATAGCAGAAATCATAGTAACATTGTCTGTTAAAACGGTTTTAATCCAAGATAATTTACCTCGTCTTTGTAATGTTGGTGCCTTAATAATTTTGGCTCGTATAGTTGCCATTTCGCCATTTACAACTAAATGTAATGGTTTTATTTCACTTAAATCTTGATAATCACGAGGAAAAAAGAAAAGTAAATCTTGTAAATTATTGATATTTAGCTTGCTAAATAACTTTGCTCTTTTTTCTGATATTTGCTTTAATTCTGTTAATTTTTTTTCCTGAAAGGACATTAAAAACATCCATCTTCTAATTGCTGCTCTTTAGCTTCTGTTATTTTCTTTTGAATAGATTTTTTATTAGCATAATGACAACAATCATTCAAAGGACAAGCTAAGCAATTTCGGCATCGAGCCTTACAATATTTTCTACCATGTAGAACTAGATAATGACCCCAATTAATCCAGGTTTCCTCAGGCAGAATTTTCATTAAATCTTTTTCTATTATTGTTGGATTTTGACTATTTGAAAGTCCTAATAATTGACTGATACGGCCACAATGTGTATCAACAACGATAGCAGGGATGCCATAATAATCTCCACGAACTAGACTTGCAACTTTTGGTCCGACACCAGGTAAACTCATTAAAGCTTCACGCTCCGTTGGAATTTTGCCATCAAAATCTTTCAAGATTTTTTGGGCAGATCCAATTAATGCTTTTGCTTTATTTCGGTATAGGCCAATGCTGTTTATTTCTTGCATCATATTTTCAAATGATGAATTAGCAAAATCTTCAATATTAGGGTATTTTTTAAACAAAACTGCCGTAACACGATTAACTTGTTCATCTGTTGTCTGTGCACCTAAGATACCGCCCACTAGGAGTTCCCAAGCATTAGAATAATCTAAGGTCATCTCCTGCTTGACATATAGTTTTTCTAATTCTACATAAGCTTCTTCTGCTATGCTTTTTTTCTTAGTTAAAGAAAGATTTGCCATAAAATCACTTTCTAAAATTTTTTAATCAAAATACAATGTTTTGATTATCGTTTCTGATGTTCTCGGACGATAAATTTGAATTTCAACAGCATCCCCTGGAAGATGCATGTTAATGATTTCTAAATAATCATCTACACTATCAAGTAATTTACCATCTATAGCAATCATGATGTCGCCTTTTCGGACATCACTAACATAGGCTTGGCCATTGGCTAAAACTTTAGTGACATAGAGGCCCTGAGGTAAGTTTAATGTGCTTTGCATCTTTTCATAATCATAATCCGACATAAAAACTAAGCCCAATTTTGCTGGTGCTTCAGTACTTTGTTCAGATAACATGGCGTTGACGCTTTCTTTGATTTGATCAACTGGATAAACAATGGTATAGCGATCATTAAAAGAACTATTTTCATCAGCACCCGATATACCCACCGCCTGTCCTGCTGCATTCACTATCAAGCCGCCTTTTGAACTATTGGGAATAATCGCAGAACTCTTGATTTTTTGCATATGAAAATTTTGTTCTGATATTTCAGATACACTTATCTCCATCAAAAATCCAGGATAGATACTGCCCTCACTTGCTAATAGTTCTGGAAAACCAATACCGATTAAAGCCTCACCAACAATATATTCAGCATCATTAAACAATTCAACAAAAGGGGTTTCTGTTAGGCCGATACTATTTAAATCAGCTTTTAATAAAACCAAATCTGCCTTTGTATCAATATTAATTACAGATAAATCCAAGATTTGCAAACTATAATTTGTTAATAATTTCAAAGAAATATCTGATTTAACCTTATTCGTAGCCGTATCAAAAACATCATTAATATGATGATAAGTTGTTAAAAAATACCCGTCGGGTGAAATAAAAAAACCATTACTTATCATTGAATAATCCGAATTTTGATTTGGGATAATTTTCGAACTATAAATTGCAGCAACTCTATTAATATAATCTGCATGAATTTCTGCTAAAGATTTTTCACTATATGTTTCAAAGGAAAAACCTGTTACGGTTTGAAAGGGGAAATTTTGTATATTCTCTAGATAATCTAATCCTGGTAAGTCTGTTTGGATTTCATCTGTTATTTCTACGGAATCGGCGTCCATTGTTTCTATGTTTTCTGGCTCCGTATTTTCTATGTTTTCCGTTTCCGTATTTTCAATTTCTTCAGCATTAATATTGACGGAAAAAATAATTATAAAAAACAGACCTATTAAGATAATACTTATTATTCTAAGATATCGATAGCTATATTTGACCATAATTACCCCCCTTAGCCTTACACTCGTTTTAACTACAAAAATATGTCAATTATATTTTTCTTCCTGTCGGTCTAGCTAATGTGAATGTAAAACGAGTTCCACCTAATGAACTATCACTAACATAAATACCTTGACCATGTAAAGATAGTAATGTTCTCGCAATATAAAGACCCATACCAGATCCTTCTGAATTACGACTTTTATTTACCTTGTAAAACCGATTAAAAATATTTTGTCTATCCTCTTTGTTAATACCTTGTCCATTATCTTCTATAGAAACAGCTATTTTATCCTCACCTTTGAGAATAATTTCAACCCGGATAAAACCAGATTCAGGTGTGAATTTCACAGCATTGCTCAATATATTATAAACGACACGATGAATTGCATCACGATCGCCTAGAACACTTACTTCCTCATCTGTTAAGCGAGAATCCATATTGATATGTATGGATTTTTGACTAATTATTGGGTCAAGACTTGTGATTATTTCTTGCATTAAAATTTCAATATCAAAAACCCCAAGATTTAACTCTCTTTGTTGATCAACCGTAATCGTTACAAATAAATTTTCAATTAATTTTTGTAAGCGTTCAACCTCATTATAGACAATATCAAGATAATGACTTTGCTTTTCAACTGGAATAGTTCCATCTTTGATAGCACCCAAAAAACCTTTAATTGATGTTAAAGGTGTTCGCAAGTCATGCGAAATAGAAGACATAAAATCATCACGTTCGATTTCTTGTTTTTCCCATTTTGAAATCATCGTATTCATGGTTCGTACTAAAATCATTAAATCATCTTCATGATATTCAGATGATTCATGTATATACAAAGGTTCTTCATCTTTTAATATGACACGCATTTTTAAATTACCATGATAAACTTCATCTGCCGCTTTAACAATTTTCGAAATAGGTTTGGTAATATTACGTGAAAGTAAAATAATAACAATAACTGCGACAATAAAAGCTATAAGAAAAGAAATCCATAAACTTTTTTCATGTTTAATAAAAGAATATTCATTTGCTCCTAAAGAATAGTGCAAAATAATCTCACCACAATAACCATAATCACTATTAAGCGGATAAGAAACACTAAGCCATTCTTCTTTTTCAGGCAAAAGTTCATAGAAATCACCCTTAATAGCCTTACCTTTACTTGATACTGCTCCAGAATTAAGCATTTCAGGTTTTAAATAAAGAATCCCATCTTTATTTTCTAAAGCTTGTCGACTTCTATTTGGCAAAGAAGAATAATATATAATTCCGCCTTCACTGTTAATCAGCCAAATGATACTGCCTGTTGATTTTGCAGTAAAAGCCAAATATCCTTTTTCTTCAGAAGAAATCAAATTTAAATATTCAGCATCCATACGATTTTCAACCCGTTCAGCTGATGCTTGAGCTGAGCTCAATAATTGTCCTTGCAATTGATCGACCCTAACTCGTGAATAAAGTAAAGAATAAACCGCTGCTAAAACAAATAAAATAAATAATATTGTCAAAATCATCCAAAATAAAGTACGCCAATAAATACTTAATTTACGAACAGAATTTGTCTTCTTTTTATTAGATTCTTCATTGACCATATATAGATGCTTTGTTACTCAAGGATGATAGATAATTTATTGATCATAAACTTCAAATTTATAACCAACACTCCAAACTGTTACTAAATTCCAAGCAGGATGTTCTGATTGATCTAATTTTTCGCGTAATCTTTTGACATGAACATCAACAGTTCTCGATTCTCCGTAATAATCAAACCCCCAAATATTTTCTAATAATTGTTCACGATTATAAACATAATTTGGATTAGATGCTAAAAAATAAAGTAATTCTAATTCTTTTGGAGGTAAAGAATAAATTGTATCACCAATTTGTAAAGTATAATTATTTTTATCTAAAATAAAATCAGGATAAACAATTCTATTATCATCTGTACTAATCGGTTTCTTTTTTTCTGTATTGACGCGCCTTAAAATAGCTTTAACTCTAGCAATGAGTTCTTGTGGTTCAAATGGTTTTGTAACATAATCATCCGCTCCCAATTCTAATCCCACAACTTGATCTAATGTATCACCTCTAGCTGTTAGCATAATAACAGGAACATCTGAATTTTTACGTATTTCACGCAAAATATCAAAGCCGTTCATTCCAGGGAGCATCAAATCCAATATTAAAATATCTGGTTTCTCTTTTTTAAAAATCTCTATTGATTTAGCACCATCCAAACAAGATATCGTTTCAAAGCCGTCAGCCTCAAAATAGAGTTTTACCAATTCATTAATATTTGGATCATCATCAACTATTAGTACTTTTGTCATAACATTCCTTTATCTACATTTTTTATTCATCATCAGAAAAATCTGTTTCTATTTTTTCAAAATCTGGTTTAACGTCAACCATTGATTGTAATTCTTTCGTAAAAGATTGTAGATCTTCAAATTCTTTATAGACAGAGGCAAAACGAATATAGGCAACTTGATCAATATCTTTGAGGCGTGCCATAACTTGTTCACCAATTTCTTTTGAAGGAACTTCTTTGCGCGGTGTATTATTATTTAATATCTCAATTTGTGTAACAAGGTTTTCTATTTGTTCAATTGCAACAGGTCTTTTTATGCAACTTTTTAAAATTCCTTTAATTAATTTATCCCGATCAAATTGTTGTCTACTACCATCTTTTTTAATAACAACAAAATTTGCTTTTTCTACTTTTTCATAAGTTGTAAATCTTTGTTTACAATGCAAGCATTCTCGCCTTCTACGTATGGTTTCGCCATCATCAATTTGTCTAGAATCACTAACACGATCTTCTGTATGACCGCAATAAGGACATTTCATAACAGCACTCCATTTCATTTAAATAAAATATTCTTTTTTGAGAAATCTGATATGCATAAATTAATTTTTTTAAAAATAAACAAATCAGAACTAATAAAATTATACCATTAATAATATCAATGAGACAAAAATTTATATCATATAAAAAGCAAACAAAAAAAGTCGATTACTAACGATTAGCAATCAACTTTTTTATTTATTTTATTATTTTAATTTATCAAATTACTATTTCAATAGATAATTTGAAAGCTCTTCTTTTAAAACAAAGAACACAGATAATTTAACTATAGATTATTCGTCAAAATCATCATCATCCTGTAAAATCCAAGGTAAAATTCTACCTGGACGTGTTGATTTTTCTTTGCTTCCTTTTTGAGAGCTAGAATTTAAATCATCATCTAAAGATTCTGTTTTAGTTTCTGGTTTTCTTGTATCTTCAGAAACTCGATGCACAATATTAGCAACTTCTCTATCCGAAGATCTCGGCATATCTTCTACATAATCAAGGGAATCATCTCTTGTATGATGTTTATCTGGGGATACGCTAGGTAAGCCAAAACCACCATCTACTCTATTGTCTTGCTTTGATTGAGCTCTATTTCGATTTAATTGATCTTTACGTTCTGAGGTTTTCAAAAAATCAAAACCATCGCTATTTGAACCATTTTGATTCATATTCTGTTTATCTCTGCGACGATCATAACCAGCATAATTTACCTGAGTATTACGTGATTGTGATGTAGTAGCTTGATCAAAACCACTCGCAATAACTGTAATCATCAATTCGTCTTTTAAATTTTCATCAATAACTGCACCAAAGATTATGTCAGCATCAGGTGAAGCAGAATCTCTAACTTGTGAAACGGCTTCGTCAATTTCTTTGATTTTCATATCCATGCCACCAGTAACATTGACAATAACACCATTTGCACCATCAATTGTAGTATCTAAAAGTGGACTGTTAATCGCTTGTCTAATTGCTGTTGCTGCACGACTTTCACCAGAAGCTGTACCAATACCCATATGACAAATACCAGCATTTGTCATAACACGGCGTACGTCCGCCAAGTCTAAGTTGATTAAACCAGGAACTGCAATTAAATCAGAAATACCTGTTACTCCAAAACGTAAAACTCTATCTGCTAAACTAAAAGCTTCATTCATTGTCGTATCTTCATTCGCTATTTCAAGTAATTTATCATTTGGTACAATAACTAATGAATCGACATATTGTTCTAATTCACGAATTCCGCGTTCCGCATTTTGAGAACGTCTAGCACCTTCAAAACGGAAAGGACGGGTCACAACACCAACGGTAAGAATACCCAATTTTTTGGCTATTTGAGCTACAACTGGAGCAGCACCTGTACCAGTTCCACCACCCATACCAGCAGTCACAAATAACATATCTGAGCCCACAATGGCTTGCTCAATCTCTTCCGCCGATTCCTCGCCTGCCTTTTGTCCCATTTCTGGATTAGCGCCAGCACCTAGACCTCGAGTTACTTTTTCACCAATTTGTATGACGACTTGGGCTTTTGATGCTTGTAAAGCTTGAATATCTGTATTCACAGAAATAAACTCAATACCTTGAACTGCATTATCTATCATTCTATTAACAGCATTACAACCGCCACCACCAATACCTATTACTCTAATAATAGCGCCTTGATGCTCATCCATTCCAAAACTCATATTATAATCCATTTAGATCATAGCTCCTTTCGCACTTTTAACACGTTATGACAAGCTTACCTCATATTTAAATTTTTACTTTTTATTAATATATATTTACTTATCCCTAAGATAATATTATTAATTTTACACTATTAAAATCACTACAACAACCTAAATTATATCTTTTATCTTGCTGTCATTACAACTTTATTATCATATCATTACAAGATTCTTTTATTCAACTCGCTATATTTTTAAATTTTTAGGCAACCTGACCACTAAAAATTTATTAAATTATCAATAATATTTTTTCAGATTTTATTATTTCAATTTTCTTCATTAATTTCTTGACTTTCAGGATCGTATAATTCGTTTAATTCATTGAATTCGTATGAATCATTGAATTCGTATATTTCATTGAATTCGTATGAATTATTGAATTCGTACATTTCATTGAATTCGTTTGTTTCATCGAATTCATTTGTTTCGTTTAATTCATTTGATTCATTTGTTTCATTTGTTTCTTCTGAATCCTTCGTATTTTTATTTTTTTTATTATTTTCTCGAAAAAATTTATTTTCACCCCTTAAGTCAATTATTCCAGATTCCTTATTAGATAAAACTTTTTCATTAAGCATTTGTTTTAGCCAAGTAAGATCTTCTACCAAATCATGTGTTTTAATACATTGAACCAAAAAATCTTTTTGATCAAATTTTAAAATTAACAAAATTTCGTCATTAATAGTAGGTTCTATTTTTTCAATACTATTAATTAATTTTTCTCCTTCTAATTGAAAATCGACCTCAATCAATGCAGACATCGCATACATTGCATTGGCTAAATAATTCTTTTGCTTTACTTCTAACGGTTGACCAATTGTTGCATTAATTACTGTTATTCCTTCAATAATTGGTAAATCCTCTGGTAATGTATCAATTAATGCAACTACTTCACCATTACTATCAATCGTACAATATCCATCTGGAATTTTTATAAAACCAATTTCTATTTTTTCTTCTACTTCAAATATCACTTTGCTTGGGAAAGAAAAATAAATATTAGCTGACTTAATTTCTGGTATTTTATTTAAAAGTTGCTGTTCAGCATTTATATATTCTCCTGAAAAAAAAGATTTTATATCATTTCCCATACCCGATAAAAAATGTTGATTTTGTTGGATGCCAGAAGCATCAATAAGTGTATCATCAGGAATAAGATTATCACCTTGTATTTCTATTTCTAGTATGTGGAAGACTGGTAAAGCAAATAATAAAGTTATAGACAACAAAATAGTGGTAAAGACTATGGGTATAACAATACCAGTTTTCTTCGTTTTTATTTTTTTCTTCTCTTTTTTTTCATTCTTTAATGCCAAAACAATAAACTCCATCAAAGTACATATTTAAATAAAACGTCAACTATTTGTGATGCTGAGTTAGGCATCGCATTCGCCTTTGCTTTTTTTTGCATATCAAAGAGAATAGATCGATTTTCAATTAAAAAGCGTATTTGATCCAAGAGAATTTTGCCATTAAAATCACGATCTTCCATTAAAATGGCGGCATTATTTGTACTAAACGCTTTTGCATTATAATATTGATGATTATCTGCTGCATATGGATAAGGTAAAAAAATAGTTGCTGTACCTGTTGCTGCTGATTCAAAAGCCGATGACGCACCTGCTCTACCAACATATAGATCTGAAGCAGGTAACCATAAAGTACTATCCAAATATTTTTCTATATGAACATCCGTTAAATCATATTCCGATAGATCATTCTTAATATCCTGATAATTTCTAGGACCGGTACTAATGGCCAGCATTAATTCAGGATATTTTATTTTCATTTTTTGCCAGAGATTATCTTTGAAGATTTCAATAATTGCTTTATTGATTGGCATAGCACCTAAGCTACCGCCCATGATTAAAACCAAAAATTTCTCTGATGGAATATTTAATGCTTCTCTTGCCTTTTCAGAAGTCATTTCAAAAAATATCTTTTTTATGGGATTACCAGTATAAAAAACATGATTATTTTGTTCAAAATACTCTCTAGACGATTCAAAAGAAATGCATACAGCAGATGCTTTTTTAGAAAAAAAGCGATTGGCACGACCAGGAAATGCATTTTGTTCATGAATTAAATAAGGAACTTTTCGTTTTGAAGCAGCTAATAGTAAAGGACCACATACAAAACCACCAGTGCCAATAACTGCATCAGGCTTATATTTTTCTATTGCACGTATACAGGTTTTATAGCCAGAAAGTGAAGAATGTCCAAATTTTAAGGCTTGACCTATCCCTTTAGGCAAACGATCTGCCTCCATAATGATTTGTTCAAATCCAGCCTTCTTAGTCATCTCATTTTCAACACCATTTTTTGTTACAAAAAAAACGATTCGACTATCTGCTTCTCTTTCTTTAATTGCTTCTGCTATAGCAAGAGCTGGATTAACATGACCAGCTGTACCACCACCTGCAATAAAATACACTTTACTCATCGTGTGGTTACTCCTATATTTTTTGATTTGTTTTGATCTCCTTGTCGATCGAAACTCTTTTTTAATGTTTTATTTTCGAGTTGCCCCGATTTTGATACACATAGTATCATGCCTATTTCAATAATAAATATGATATTGGAAGTTCCTCCATAACTAAAGAAAGGTAAAGTTATTCCTGTTGTCGGAATAATCTTAACAGAGACTCCAACATTTAAAATAACTTGCAAGATTATTAAGAAAGAATAGCCCCAAGCAATCAAGCCTGAAAATAAATTATTTGCTTTTATTGCTATTCGTACACCTAAAATAAATTGAATAACAAATAATATCAATACTGTCATTGTGCCAATGTAGCCAAGTTCTTCTGCTATAGCAGGAAAAATATAATCATTATAAATTTGAGGCAAATAATTGTATTTTTGTTTTCCTTTACCAAGACCAACTCCAGTTAAACCTCCCGTACCCATGGTGATTTCTGCTTGTCTTGTCTGATAGGATTGATCTTCAGAAACTTCATCTTCATCAGAAAAGGTTTCGATTCTTTGTTTAGAATGTGCAAATCGCTCATTAACAAAATCAAATAAAGTTTGGCCATCTTTAAATAGCGGAAAAACAATTGCTACAATTAATAGAAGTGCAACAATAATGGGTATCAATTGTAAAATACCGCTCAGCCAAGCTTTCCATGGAATTCTTGCTGCAACAAAAACCATAAAACATATGGCACCAAAAATTAAGGCTCCAGACAAATGTGGCTGTAAGACAATTAGGAACAACCAAAGACCCATTAATAAAGCTGGATATAAAACTAGAATTCTTCCATCTAACCAAAATTGTTGATGAGAATCTTTAGCCCGATATTTTCCAATAATTCGATTTTTTCTAATTTCAGAAAAATAACCAGCTAAAAAATACACGGCTACAAATTTTGCTATCTCTGAGGGTTGAAATTGAATACCAAAAATGGTAATCCAGCGTTGTGCTCCCATTTGATTTGACCCAAATAAAAGAACAGCTGCTAAAGCTATCGTTGTAATAAAATAAATTAATTTATAAAAAGCTTTTCTTTGAAAGAATTTAATAGGGACAAAATTTGCTATTGATATAGCAATCATTAAACCGATACTCGAAAAGATTGTCTGTCTAACAAAATAATATTTTGTATTGTCTCGTTGGGTTGCAAAGCTTGTACTCATGCTTGCAGAAAATAGAATAATTAGGCCAAAACAAATGAGAACAAGACTTATCAAAAATAAAGGATAATCAATTCTGCGAAACGTTGCCATTTCTTTCATAAAATCTTGATCAAAATCAGTGTTTTCGACTTTTTTTTGATTTTGACTAGAATCAACGGTTAAATTGTATTGATTATTGTTGTTTCTATATATTTTATTCATTTTTATACCCAAGTAACATAATCTAACTTCATTGTTTAATTACAATAAAGTTATTAACAAACTCAAAATCCCAATAACAATGGTAAATATAGAGTAATTTAATACGATTTTCTTTTCTGACCAACCACTTAATTCATAATGATGATGTAGCGGAGCCATTTTAAATAAACGCTTACCTTTTGTTGCTTTAAAATAGAACACTTGCAGAAGTGTTGAAAATGCTTCTAAAATATAAATTAAACCTAAAGGAATCATAATCCAAGGAATTCCAGCTATGAGTGCAATGGCTCCAAAACATGCGCCTAATGCTTGTGAACCTGTATCTCCCATAAAAACTTTTGCCGGGTGTTTATTAAAAGGCAAGAAACCCAAAGATGCTGCTGTCAAAGCTAAACAAGCAGCTATCAAATATGGCATCTCTATTTTATTTGAAAGAGCAAAATATAGAAAAACTCCTAATAATACGCTAGTTATCGTCATTAAAGTAGAAACCAAACCATCTACTCCATCTGTAATATTAACTGCATTTGACATAAAAAATAAATATAAAACAATAAAAACGAGGTATAAATATTTCCATTTGCCTGTAATTAAAATAGGTTTTTCTAAAAATGTGAAAATTAAAACTGTATCAATACCGGAAAACCATAAATACCAAACGGCAAATAAAATACAAACTATTAGTAAAGCAATTGTTTTTTGAATAACTGATAAGCCTTCTTTGTTGATTCGCACTTTAATGTAATCATCAATAAAACCAACAAGTCCAAAAGCTAATGTTAAAAACATGGTAATACTATAAATAAGCCAATTAGAATTAATAATAGGTAATATAATTGCAGATAATGCAATTGGTATCAAAAAAAATAATCCCCCAAAAGTTGGAGTTCCTGTCTTTTTAAAATGAGTTTTAGGTCCATCTGAACGAACAGTTTGTCCTAAATGTAATCGCTTAATAATAGGTAAACCAATTTTTCCACAAAGTAAAGTTAAACCAAAAATGATGAGAGCATTTATCCAAATCAAAGAACTCAAAATTACACCTTGCTTTCAATTCTTTTTGAAATATTTTCCATATTATAAATACGAGAGCCTTTTACTAATATACAATCGCCTTCTCTTATTTCATTAATAATATCATTTGCTACTTCTTCAGAAGTCTCAAAACTTTTTATTGTTATTTCAGGATTAATTTGCTTAACAGCCGCTGAAATCCATTGACTTTCCGGACCAACTAAATATAACAGATTAATATTTAAATCAGCAATTTTATATCCTATATTCGTATGTAAGTCCTCAGCATACTTTCCTAGTTCGCGCATGCCACTAATGCAAGCAATTTTTCTGCGATCACCAGCTAACATCGATAAAGTATCCAAAGCTGCCGTAACAGATTCTGGAGAGGAATTATATGAATCATCTATCATAATGTATTTTTTATTAATTACCATTCTTTGACGATTCCCTGTATTTGAAAAGTCTTGTGTCCCTTTTACTGCCACATCCATGTCTAAGCCTAAAGCATAAGCCGAAGCCAATCCAAACAAAGCTGCGCGAATTAAATACCTACCAGGCGTATTTATTTTTACAGGCCAAGCTACTTGTGGGTCAAGGCTTGTTTTAGCAATAAATGATGTTCCATCTATACCGATTTTAATATTTTCCGCCCAAAAAGCAGGAAAATTTTCATAATCTTCACCAATATCCGTATATTCATTACAGATACGCCAAACAGTTGTACTTTTTTTGAATTTTAATGCCCATGCATTTAGATGAGTATCTTGACCATTAATCAAAACAATACCATTACTTTTCATACCTGCGGTAATATCAGTTTTTTCTTTAAGGATTACCTCTCTACTTCCCAGATATTCTGCATGACTATAACCCACACTTGTAATAATCGCTATGTCTGGTCTTGCCACATTACTTAAAATTTTAATTTCACCACGATGATCCATACCCATTTCAGCAATAATAACTTCATCTTCATCATCTGCTGAAAGCAAGGTTAAAGGTAAACCAATTTGATTGTTTTCATTTTTTGCTGTTTGATGTAATTTTAATTGAGTTTTTAAAATTGCAGCAATCATACGTCTAGTCGTTGTTTTGCCCACACTCCCTGTAATACCAATAACAGGTGCTAAAAGGGTTGATCGATAACCTTCTGCAATTTTCTGATAGGCTTTTAAAGTATTCGATACAAGCAACAAGTCAGGAACGTTTTTTCCATGCATAATATCGTTATATAAGCTCATCGCTTTCTCACTTTTTTCGTTTAGCACAAGCATTTTAGCGCCTTTTTCTATGGCTAAATCAACAAAATCATGACCATCAAAATTTTCACCCGTCAAGGCCAAAAAAGCTTCACCCGAACGCAAAGAACGTGTATCTGTTGAAATACCACGATAAAATCTTTCGCTATGTTGTTCCGCTTCTGGAGTTTGTATCAGCAAGCCTTGTGTCCAAGTTTGTAATTGTGCAGGTATTAATCTTGGCATATGTTCCCCCTCAAATAATTATCATTTTTTAATCAGCGGAAACCGATTCTAAAACAATATTTATTGTACTCCCTCTTTGTACTAAAGATAAATCATTATCTATATCTGTTGTTTCATTATCTATACTTACTTGATTGTCTTCCGTTTGATCATCATTAATAGTGATAACGGAATAATCATACAATATTGATTGCGAAACGGCTAAACCAGACATATCTCCTTCAAATATACATGTGACGCCTGCACTATTTGCAGCAATCATACATTCATTAAAATTTTTACCTGTAAAGTCAGGTACCGAAACGAGATCTTGTTCAATGTTTAAATTCGGGTAAACATAAACATTTGATCCATAATGTACTTCTGTCCCTGCTGCAGGTATCATTGAAATAATAGTATCTTCCAATTTCATATTATCAACGCCAGATACTAAATTAATCGATTGATAGTTTAAAGCATTCATTGCTTCTTCCAAACTAAAGCCATTTAATTCAGGTAAAGCTACTTTTTCTTCCATTGTTTCTAACTGTTCATCTGTGTAATTTCTCTCAACATTAAGATGATCTAAGGTGAAATCCATTATACTTGATACATTACTAATTAAAGAATCACTGCCAACATCAGGAGCATCTGAATCAAGTGCCACAATTAATACCATTATCTCTGGATCATTAATTGGAGCAAAGCTAGCATAAGATATTGTTAAAGCATCCGTTGCCTCATTTACAGAAGTTGATGTTTTTCCGCCTAATTCATAACCGCCTGAAACACGGTTATAACCTTGCAAACTATCGTTTCTAGCAAGTAATTTATTAACTCGTTCCGAAGTTTTTTCAGAGATAACCCTTCTTTCAATTTGTGTTTCAGAGCTCTCAATGATTGCATTTTGATCATTACTTATTTGTTTAATGATGGTTGGTTTAATTAAATTTCCACCGTTAACGATAGCGGACAATGCTTTTGAATAACTCATTAAATTCATACTAGATTGTTCTCCAAAAGCCAAAGTTGCTAAATCAATTTCTGTTGGGTTTTCATGAAAAATATTATCAATTTCGCCCGGAAGTTCGACACCTGATTGTTGTTTTAACCCTAGAGCCTCCACATAACTATAAAAAGTATCAATACCGAGATCTAGAGCAACTTGTACAAATGGTGGATTAAGTGAATATAAAAAAGCATCTTGCAAAGTTAATTCACCAAATAAATTATCATCGGTCCAACTTTTAATGGTATAGTCTAAAACTTGAATCGGTTGATCACTATAAATTTTTTCTTCTGAAGCAATATTTTCTTCTAGCCCCATAGATAATGTTATCGTTTTAAAAGTTGATCCTACTTCATATAAATAAGAAATAACCTTATTTGTCCAATAATTTTTCATCAATAAATCAATCGTGTCTTGTGTCTCTGGTTTAAAAGGGCTTTCATCATCCCAGTCATCTGGTTTTGCTGTAGGGTCTGAACTACTAAAATAGGGATAGGATGCCATGGCTAAAACTTCACCAGTTTTAACATTTAATACAATACCCATCCCGCCATCTCTAGCTCCCAAAGATCCAGCTGCACTTTGAACATGTTCTTGTAATTCTTTACTAATATCATAATCAATCGTTAAGTAAACATTATTGCCATTTTCTGTATCTAATTCTGTTGATTGTGTAAAAGGAAGAGTTCCTGAATTCAAATAATTATCTTTTGCCGCAAAGAGATAGCCGGTTTTACCACTTAAAACATCGTCTAATTGATATTCTATCCCCAGACGTCCCTGTAATCCATTTTCATCCGAACTAGCAAAACCTATTACTTGACTGGCTACATCATCATTGTAATACACTCTTTGTGGTTCAGCATCTAAACGCACACCGCCTATATTATTAATTTCTAAATATTGATCTAAAAGGCTAGCCTGCTCTTGTGAGATTTTATTTGCTATTTGGATATAACTTTCATCGGTTTTTGCAAGTTCTTCTTTCAGTTCATCTTCATTTATTTTCAATATGCTTGCCATCGTATTTGCTATTTCATCTTTAGATTGAGATTCATAACTAGAATAAACATGTTTTGGTGTAATACCAATTCTAAAAACATTCGTGGTTGTTGCAAGCAATTTGCCATTACGATCATAAATATCGCCACGTTTAGAAGGCAAAGATGTCTTACTATAATATTGACTATTTGCTTTTTCTGTCATTTCATTTGATTTAAGCACTTGTGCATCAAATAAAGCGATAGCATAATAAACAAATAGCCCTAATATCATGACAGAAATAATGATAACTCCAGGATTATTAAATCTAATATTCTTTCTTTTTTCAGGTTTTCTCTTCTTTTTATATGCTGTCTTTACATCGTTATGTATATTCTTGTTTGAGTTGAAAAAAAAGTTTTTATTATTTTGATTATTAGATTGCTTGTGAAGTTGTTTACTTTGAGATCTTTGACTATTATTATCGTTCTGTTTTATATTTTTCGAAACAGAATTGCGGTTAATATGATTAGAATTTCGATTTGATCTTTGAGATTCATTCTGACGCGAAGAAACAAGAGACTCATTTTTTGAATAAGTTTCTCTTGTTTGTGGTCTTTTTTTATTTAGATTTTTTTTATTATCTCTTCGATCAGTCATTCTACCATTTAATCCTGCTTTCTCAATTTGTTCATATAGAGCTCAATTTGAGCAGCATCATAGATATTTTCATTAGTAGTTTTATTTGCGTCTGCATCACTATCTAATGTATTTTTATTCGAATTATAAGTAATGACTCTATCTACCTCTGGTATGCTTACATGAATTTTTTGGGATTGTGCAGGTTTACGTAACCCATATAATTTAAATGCTTCTGCCTCTATCTCGGTCAAATTTATTTGAGAAAGCATATTTTCATATTGATCAGAATTAGATTTTTTAATATCGCTTATTTCATTTTTAATTCTTGTATTTTGAAAATTTTGTTCAACAATTTTTGATTGGCGTAACATTAAAAAAGCAAACATACAAGCAATCATAGTGATGCCTACAATACAATACGTTACTGTTTTAAAATGTTCTTTACCAACATTGCGATGGATACGCCTAATAGCAATATCCCTTGCAGCTTCTTGTCTTTCAATTCTTCGTTTTTCACGCTCAATTTCTGCTTCGCGTTTTTGAGGAAATTCTGGTAGTTCATAAGGAATCTCTGGTAAAGCTGAAGAACGCAAAGAATCGGCTGAAAAAAAATCTTGTTCTTTTTCATCCGATATTTTATAGGCAAGATTACCATCTACTCTATATTTCATATTTTTCCTCTTTCAATTTAATTCATTTTAAAGACTCTTAATCTAGCACTTCTCGATCTTTGATTCTGTTGAATTTCTTCATTTTGTGCGACAATGCCCTTCCGTTTTAAAATTTTTCCAATTGGTTTTTTTCCACATACACAAATCGGAAAATCGGGTGGACAAGTACAAGGGTTTTCCCATTTTTGAAAAATATGTTTGACGATACGATCTTCAAGAGAATGAAAAGTAATAATATCAATAACACCATTTTCAGCCATACAATCAGGTAAATCATTTAATAATTTTTCAATTTCATCCAATTCTTGATTAACATAAATGCGAATTGCTTGAAATGTTCTTTTTGCTGGATGCTGTTCTCTTTTGCTCTTAGCTGGCATCACCTGTTTAATAATTTCTACTAATTCAAAAGTTGTTTGAATTGGTTTTAATGCCCTCTTAGAAACAATATTTCGCGCAATACGATCTGCAAATTTTTCTTCACCATACACATGAATGACTTCTGCAAGTTTTTCTTGAGATGCATTATTAACAAAATCGTATGCATTCATCCCGCTTTCAGAATTCATTCGCATATCTAAATCTCCATCTTTTTGAAAAGAAAAACCGCGCGAAGCGGTATCAATCTGATGCGAAGAAACTCCCAAATCTGCTAAAACCCCATCAATACGAGTAATATTTAATTTGGTTAAAATTTCTTTGATATTAGAAAATTTATCTTGTACCAAAATATATTGAGCCTTTAACTCATTTAAGCTTTCAAGTTTCTTGTTTGTTTCAAGGAGAGCTTCAGAATCTTGATCTATTGCAATCAAAATTCCTTTTTCATTTAATTGTTTTATTATTCCTGAGCTATGACCACCGCCGCCTGCAGTACAGTCAACATATACGCCTTCGGGTTTAATCGAAAGCGTTTCGAGTACCTCATTATACAGGACTGGTAAATGATAATTAGAGTCCTTGTACATTGAATCTGGTCAAATCTAAATCGCTTAAAGAACCAATTTTCTCCAATGAGTTTTCATAGAATTCTTTAGAACAAATATCTAATTTATCATACATATCTATAAAACAAATTTCTTCACCTGCTTTAACACCAATCCAATTTAAAAGGTTCTCACTTAAGCTGATACGACCTTGTGAATCAAAAGAACATTCTATTGCTTCACCAATAATCGCTCTTTTTAACAGCCGTACTTCTGGATCAGTACCTGACAAGGCAGAAAGTTGTTCTCTAATTAATTTAAATTGCTCAGGAGTATATGCCGATAAAAAATTATCATCCAAACTTAAAGTCACAAATAGTACACCATCAAGATTTTCTCTTAATCTTGCAGGTACAATTACGCGACCTTTTTTATCGATTGTATGCGTGTAACGTGCCATCGGCAATTATTTCATAGCAAATTTACCACTTTCCACCACTTAATGTGATTCATCTGCTACTTCCCTCCACTTAAATTGCATTTTAGACTATTTTGCTCCCTTCTGCAACCCAAAAAGCTGAAAATCAATAATAATCATCTTAGAATTTATCAATAATCTTTATTAGAATAACGAATTCATGTATTCAAAAAAAGAGTTGAAAATAAATGATTTTCAACTCTTAAATATTTCGTTTTTTTGTTTATTTTTTCTTTATTTCTCGAGACGATAGGAATCCCTTTAATCCATTATTTAATTATACCTTGCGTTTCTTTCTATGGATAAACGGTCAATATTTGTTGATTCTATAGCATTAAAAACACCTGGATCAAACAAATCTCCTGGTACCGCCGCAACATACCATTCATATTGATTGTAATAATTTACCGTATCTGCTGATTGAAAAATAAATCCATGTCTAGCATAAATTTCGTTTATTGCATATTTTATTTCATCATCAGTAAGATTTTCTATGATTGATTCATCAATCAATGATTCAGAACTAAAAGGAAAGATAATGCCTGGTTGTCCATATTCTACTTCATAATAAGTTGGTTCTACTTCAATTGGTTCTTCAGTCGGTATTTCTGTAGGTATTTCAGTTGTTGTTTGAGTCGTTGTTGCAGGATCCTCTTCTAGCCCTTCTACAACAAATGTTTTATTTTCATAAGCTAATTTGACACCCAGATTGCTTAATAAAGATTGATTAATATCTCCGTTTTTACTTTCCACTGTTACTTCAATCACATCATCATTTTTTAAATTTTGCTCTGGAGAATAAGTAAATATGATATCTTCAGGCAAATTATAATTAGTTTTCTTTGTATATTCGACAATTCCTTGGCCATTATAACCTGAGAAAACAACATCTATTTGTTCAAAAACATCAATAACATCCGCCTCTAAAAGATTTTCTACTGTTTGTTCTAAATCTTTATATTGAAGTTGAACTTGCCATTTTTCTTTTGCCTTTTCTTCATCGGCAATAAGTTTTAATTCAATTTGATCTCCATTTGATAAATGATTTGATTTATTAAATTCATATTTAATAATATCATCAAAGAAGTCTTGACCAATTCTATCATCGATTGTTTGAGATTTATCTAAAAATAAATTTTGAATCTTTTGTAAATATTTTGATGTGTTTTTTAAATCATATTCATAATTTTTCTGCAATAGTAAGCCATAATCTTTTGATAATTTTTGATAATCAATTTGTAGATTTGCTTCAGCCGCAGAATTATATCCTTCTATGTCAATTGAAATATAATCATTAATATTGATAGTTTGTTGAGTTGTTGGCATAAACAAGAATGTCAAAAAAACTATTAATATAATAATTATTATACCAAGAGTGATGGAAAGACCTTTTTTTGTTTTTTTCTTTTTTATGACTTTTTGATCTGCTTCAGAAGTTGATGTATGGGGCAGTTGGGATTCTGAAATATCATTATTAGAAACATTTTGAGTTGATTCATTTATTGCATCATCCAATGATTCATCAGCAGGAATTTGAGATGCCTCAGGATTTACATTTTGAATATCATGAATGGAATTCTCTTTTATTTCAAACGCTGAATCGTATTCATTCTCGTTTACTAAATCTTTTGTCGAATCAGGAGATATTTCCTCAAGATTTTTATAATCAGTATCCTGAACATGTTCTAAAGCTTGTTGTTGAGATTCATCTTTTTCAATTCTTTCATCATCTATTATTTCTTGATCTTGGTCTTGATGCAGTTTTTCATTTTCATCTGCTATCTCTTCCTGATCTTCATTACTATTTTCAAAATTCACATAGTGTTTATTCTCAAAACCACAATAAGGACAAAATTTTTCTCTATTTGAAATGAGCCTACCACAATTTAAACAATACATACTGCCTCCTCAAAAGCCAAAAAAATCATCTATTCCATTTGCAATGCCTTTTACAATTTTTTCTTGATATTCCGATTCTGCTAATCGCAAATCTTCTGCCGAATTTGACATATAACCTATTTCAACTATAGTTACAGGTACATTTGACCAATTAATACCACTCATTATATCTGTTTTCCAAACATATTGTTTTACTGCATCAGTTAATTCTACCATAGCATCTAAAATAAAATTAGATAACAATTCACAATCTGAAGCTATGTTTGCATTAAAGGGGTTATTCTCTGTCTGACAAATTGTCATCATGCCTTGAACACTTGAATCATTTGAACCATTTGCATGAATTCTAATAAAAGCATCTGCTTCCATTTGATTTGCCATTTCTGCTCTTTCAATATTAGAAATATTAACTTCATTCTCACGTCTTGTCATTTCCACTTGATAACCACGCTTTAATAATTCTTTTTCTAATTTTAAAGAAACTTCTAAATTTAATTGATATTCCGGTATGCCAGTTACAATACCTTGTGTACCAGAAGACATTTTCAATTTTAATTCATTAGAGGCTGGACCTATTGGTTCTACATCAGTATTAATAATTGATTGATGACCAGGATCTATCATAACAAGTTTTTGACTTTGAGGAAGTTCTTCTTGATTTATTAATTTTGTTTGTTCAATTTCATTTTTTGTATTATTTGATAAAGTTTTATTTTCAATTTTTGATGTATTTTCATTAATAGTTTCGTTTATAGTTTTGTCTATAACTACAGAATTTGATTCTATAACTATAGAATTATTATTTATCTGAGGTTTTTGACTGAATTGAGACGAATTTGTATCAGAATGCTGACAAGCTATTAGGAAGCAAAAACTAAAAATCATAAAAAAAGGTATTAAAAATATTATTTTTTTGAAGTTAAAATGACGCATATCAACTTCCTTCTTTGATCCTTTTATCATCTATTTACCCTATTTAAAATTTTCTTTGTTGAAGTAATTTATAATTGATAGAAATATTTAGCATCAATCCTAACATAAAGAAATTGACTACCATCGAACTACCTCCGCTACTTATAAAAGGCAAAGGTATCCCGGTAATCGGTAATACACCCACATTCATACCAATATTTTCAACAAAATGAAATCCTTGAACAGCAACTAAACCCATCATAAGATAAGAGCTAGCAGCATCATATTGCATTACCTTATAAGCAATATAAATAGCCCTTATCAAAAATATAATGATTAAAACAATTAATAAAGTTGTACCTACAAAGCCCATATATTCTGAAATAGCTGAAAATATAAAGTCAGACTCTTTAACTGGAACTGGGATGTCTTCTGTGGTAGTTTTCCCAAAAAGGCCACCAGCTGATACCGCCTTTAAAGCTTGTGTAATATGATAATCAGAGTCTATGTTATGTCCAGGAAAAAGGAAAGTCATGATTCGATTTTTTTGATATGTATCCAAAAATAATTTCCAAGCAACAGGAATTCCTATTAATGCTGCAATAATGGCACCAATAATATAAATCCAATTTATACCATAAACAAAAATCATTGAGCAAATCATAATAAAGATAACAAAGAAAGTTCCGAAATCAGGTTCACGCATGATTAAAAACATCGGTATTCCACAGATTAAAGCAGATATTCCAATACCACGCCAAATTTCAATTTCTTTATTTTTCATACGACTTAGCAAATCACTAAAGACAAGTGCAATGCCAACTTTTGCTAATTCAGAAGGTTGAAATGTACCAAAAATAGGAAAACGAATCCAGCTATCTGCACCTGTTGACTCCGCTAATGAATAGCCATCTATGTGAACAACTATCAATAATATTATACTCACAAAATAGGTAGCATAACCGACCAAGCGTAAAGCAGTCTGATCTATAAAAGACAGACCAACTGCTAGCAATAAGCCAATCATAACTGCACCAAGTTGTTTGACTAAATTCATGGGATAAGTACCAGAGCCATATCCGCTTTGGAATACTTGACTTAAGACATAAATACCTATCAATGTCATCAAAAGCACTGGAATTAACAACCAATAATCTAATATTTCAAAATAAGATTCTGATTTCGAGTTGATTTGTGTTTTTCTATCCATCTTTATTTGATTTTTCCAGGTCACATTTTATTTATATTTCTTCTTCTATTCATCTATTTTTGTATCGGATTCTGAAGACTCTGAATTTTTTTCGATATTTTCAGTTTCTCCCAAAATATTTTCTTCAGGTTCTTTGATAATATCTTGAGACGATTTATCGCCCATTTCTTCTGCTGCAGTATCTTCTTCTGTTGTATCTTCT